>JASBZJ010000088.1 GCA_029983495.1 Porphyromonas sp. | reverse complement strand
GTTATCAAATAGCTGCGTTTTAAGGAATCCCTTTCCATAAAGAAACGAGTCATCGCTGTAGCTACAATAACCCATGTACATATGGCCTTCGTTACCCCCAGCGCGAGCCAAAGAGTTATTCTGCGCTATAGCGACATTTTGTAAAGAGCAGAACAACACTAACAAATAGCTAAATAGTAATATTTTGTTTCCTATCCTCATAGCAATTCGAAAATAACATTATAATTCAGCTTATATTACCTACTTAGCGAACCAATTTACCGACAGTATTGCCTATGCGATAAATGTAAACTCCCGTACTTACTGGCAGGGTTATGCTATTATTCGGTACAATTTGGTTAAACACTACTTCGCCATTTACATGGTACAAAGCAACAACTTTACCCTTAACACCACTAAAGTGTATTTCTCCATTAGCTACAAACACGTTTGCATTATCAGCCAAAACAGAGTTATTAGCAAGAGGTTTACCTGTTTCTATTTCATAGAAGTTTAATATTTCACTCCATACGGCATCATCTCTATAGCTACCAGCAGCTGCGGTATGTATGTATAGCTTAACTTGCTTAATGATATGCTCGTCAAATGCTCCCAACGGTACTGTAGGGGCTTCTAACGGTTCAACAATTAGCTTCTCTAAAGCGGGTATACCATTGAATACAGCACTCCCCAACGAGGAAACTTTGGGGGGTAGGGTTACTTCGGTAATTTTTTTGCAATTGCCAAAAGCTTTTTCACCAATGCGTTCTAACGATTTCGGGAGTAATACTGCTTTCAGTGAAATACAATTCGCAAACATCCTGTCTCCTAAAACCTTCAATCCTTCGGCTAGTGTTAAACTCTCGGCGGCTGTACAACCATTAAAAGCAAGTGGTTCGATAACCTTTAAAGACCCTGGTATCGAAATTGTTTTTATCTTCTCGCAAAAAGCAAACGCATAAACACCAATTTTTTCTAGCCCCTCTGGTAAAGTAATGCTTTCTAATACACTGTTGCGAAAGGCCGATCCTCCAATCTCCTGAAGGGTTTTTGGTAAAACAATTTGCTTAAGCGTTTTATTAGCATCAAAGGTGCCAGCTTCTAAAACACCTGCAGGGTAGGTAAGGGTTTCACTACGTTTAAACTCAACAATATTTGCCTCGCCCAAGTTTAGTGTTTCAAGGCTTTTGAGTTTGCGAATAAACCTAGTATCATCTACATTTATCGAGCCCTTTACTGTTAAGTGTTTTACGGCTTTTTGTTGCTCCACTGTAATCTTACTCGAGAGTTTACCAGCCTCTGTAAGATTAATTTCAAGGGTTTCGTTATTGGTTTGTGCACGAGTTATAAAGATCTGACAAACTACTAATAAGAACAATGCAAGTGCAAAAAACGAGTCTTTCATCATGGGGTAATAGTTTCTCTTCATATATCAAGTTTTCTAGAATTATTATTCCACTATAGCGATACAATTGCGCCAATAAGGAAGGGTATTTATCATTATCATAAAAACTACAATCACAATAACACCGAAAGCAAAGATAATCATTATTTCGTATTATAGGTTCTATTTTTTGTATGCTGAGAAAATAAAAATCATCGCTGTAGAGATTACTGCTCAATGATGAATCGAAAAATAAATCTCACGAAACATATTATTACAAGATCATCTTCAATGCTCACAATAAAACACTTTTCCCCGTGAACTATTTTTACCCACGAGTAAAACTTAGAACTAACGGAACTTTTAAGGGAGTTTGCCTTATGATTTTAGTTTTTACTGACCAGCAAAAAAAACGCCAGACTCGAACAACAAAAAGAACCCATTGAAAAAGCAACATAAAGGCTATAACTCAAATGTAAGTATCTTTGTTAAGAGCAAACTAACAATATCCGTGGCAGAAGCATTTGATCATCAAAAAAAGGGCGAACAGAACGTACCCACAACACGCCAACCCGTTGCCAATACCCCATTGATGCGACAATATAACAAGATGAAGCAACTGCACCCCGATGCCATACTATTATTTCGGGTAGGCGATTTTTACGAAACCTTTGTTGAGGATGCGATCGAAACCTCGCGAATACTGGGAATTACGTTAACCAAGCGTGCCAACGGCGCTGCTCAGCACATCGAGCTTGCTGGTTTTCCGTACCATGCCCTCGATACCTATCTACCGCGTCTGATAAAAGCGGGTAAAAGGGTGGCTATATGCGAACAAATCGAAAACCCTAAAACGGCTACTGGCAACGTTGTTAAGCGCGATATTATTGAAGTTGTTACCCCAGGGGTAGCCCTAGCTGATAATATACTCGAAAACAAAGAAAATAACTTTTTAGCTGCTCTTTACGCTAGCACTAAAAGCAAACTATATGGGGTGGCATTCCTTGATATTTCAACGGGCGATTTTTATGCGACCGAAGGCGATATAGGCTTTATTGGCAAAACACTTTCGAGCTACGACCCTAAGGAAATTATTGTGGATAAACGATACCAAGAGGAACTTACAAAAGCATTTAATTTAAAGGGTTTTGTTTATGGCTCCGAAGATTGGTACTTCCACGAAGGGAATAACTTCGACCGCCTATTACGACACTTTAAGGTCCATAGCCTTAAAGGTTTTGGTATGGATGGGTACCCACTTGCGGCTACAGCTGCGGGAGCAATACTTAATTACCTTGATATAACCCGCCACGGTAGCATTGCTCATGTTACGGCTTTACGAAGGATTAACGCTAGCGATTTTGTTCGACTCGATAGCTTTACAATATATAGCTTAGAGCTAGTTGAAGCCATGAATAAAGGGGGTAAAACCCTTTTTAGTATTCTGGGCTATACCTTAAGCCCAATGGGTGCAAGATTATTACGCCGATGGATTTTAATGCCCCTAAAAACGCCTAAAAATATTGCTCGCCGACAAAGTATAGTAAAAGCATTCCTTGCTACTCCTATGCTTAAACAAGCACTTTGCGATAAGGAAAAGGGGCTCAGAGCAATGGGTGATATAGAGCGAACACTTTCGCGAATTGCCATGCGACGTGCTACACCCAGCCAAGTGGTTAGCCTTATATATAGCCTCGAAGCACTAATACCAATTAAAGAGGCTTGCTGTAGTAACGACCTCAATGAGCTTAAACAATTAGGGCAAGGTATCGCCTTGTGCGAAGAACTACTAGCACGCCTTAAATACGAAATGAACCCCGATGCCCCTGGCGTTATAGGGAAAGGTCAAATTATTGCCGATGGTTACAACCAAGAACTCGATGAGTTACGCGCTTTATCGAAAAATGGGCAACAATTCCTGCTCTCACTACAACAAAAGGAAGCCGAACGAACAGGCATTACCTCGCTAAAAGTTGGTTTTAACAACGTATTTGGCTATTACCTCGAAGTTCGCAATACGCATAAAAAACTTGTCCCCCCCGAATGGATTCGCAAGCAAACCCTTGTTAGTGCCGAACGCTACATTACTGAGGAACTAAAGGAATACGAAAGTAAAATACTTGGTGCCGAGGAACGCATTGCTACTATTGAACGGCAACTATTCGATGAACTGCTTACCTACATTGCCGATTTTATTCCTGCTCTACAAAAAAATAGCCACCTATTAGCCGAACTTGACGTATTATACGCCTTCGCTCGTGCAGCCGAAGAACACAACTACTGCTGCCCTGAAGTAAACAATGGCTACGCGATTGATATAAAAAATGGTCGGCACCCCGTTATTGAGTTACAACTTACCGATGGAGAACAGTACATTGCTAACGATGTAAACCTGGATAACGACGATTGCCAAATTATGATTATTACAGGTCCTAACATGAGTGGTAAAAGTGCTTACCTTAGGCAAACAGCACTAATTACACTTATGGCACAAATGGGAAGCTTTGTACCAGCAGAAAAAGCTTCGATTGGGGTCGTAGATGCAATTTTTACACGTGTTGGGGCTTCGGATAACATTACTATGGGCGAATCGACCTTTATGGTTGAAATGCAGGAAGCCGCAAACATACTAAACAACCTTACGGCACGTAGCCTTATTCTATTCGATGAAATAGGGCGAGGCACAGGCACCTTCGATGGAATATCAATTGCTTGGGCTATTGTTGAGTATTTGCATAACAACCCCAACTTACGACCTAAAACCCTGTTCGCAACACACTACCATGAACTTAATGAACTTGCCGAAGTACTCGAAAGAGTTCGAAATTACAACGTTTCGGCTCAGGAAATTAATGGCGAAATGGTTTTTCTTCGCAAACTCGAAAAAGGTGGTACCGAGCAAAGTTTTGGCATCCAAGTGGCTAAAATTGCTGGTATGCCTGCCTCAGTAGTTGCTCGCGCTAAACGAATCCTCGAAACACTCGAAGCCGAACGCATTGATGAAGGCTTTGCGGCACAAGCAGCAAACAAAATACCTGGAGCTAAACTTAAAAGTAAAAGCCATAACGAAACTGGTTTGCAACTTACCCTTTTCGATGTTTCGGATCCAGGCTTATTAGAAATAAAAGAGGAATTACTTGCTACGGATATTGATTCGCTACGACCTGTTGAAGCCTTAAATGTATTGGATAGGCTAAAGGCTATACTCAATAAATACTAACAACACCACAGGCTTAAGCTATGCCACCCTCGATTCAGTTAAATAAGCAACAAAACGAAGCTCTCGAGGCAATAACCCAGTTTATCAATAGCCCCCAACAGGCTGTTTTTATTCTAACAAGGATATGCAGGTACGGGTAAAACCTCCCTAATTGCTCCTATTATCGATGCCATTAAGAAAAACAAAAAAGAGGTTATGCTTATGGCTCCCACGGGGCGAGCCGCCAAAATTCTTTCTGAAAAAACAAACCGAAACGCATCTACAATTCATCGTGTTTTGTATAAGGGATTCGACGTAAGGGCAACACTACACGATAACGAAGGGAAAAAAGCCTTTGGACTATTTACCGAAACAACAAAAAATAGGAATGGCGATGACGATGTTGAAATAGAGTTCGGGTTAAATCAGTTCGAACAAAACCCCACTAATTATGTATTTATTGTGGACGAGGCTTCGATGATTAGCGCAAAGCCCATAAACAACAATTACCTTAGATTTGGGAGCAACAACCTTATTAACGACCTTATTAACTACATACAACCAACCCTAGGAGGAAAAGTTATTTTTGTTGGCGACCCTGCACAACTACCCCCAGTGGGAGATAATTACTCCGTAGCACTCGACGAAGAATTCTTTGAAAATTTAGGTCTTGGGGTATGTACCTACGAGCTTAGCGAGGTAGTAAGGCAAGTTGAGGATAGTGTTATACTACGTAACGCAATGCGTATACGCAATCTGATACTATCAGCTAAACGTAGCACCTTAGTTTTTGAACAAAAAGCAAACGAAGTTGAACAAGTTACACCCAACGAAGTTGTTACACGCTATTGCCAAATTAGCCCAAAGCCTAGTATAGGCAAGGCGGTTGTTCTTTGTTACTCAAACGAACAGGTTAAAAACTACAACCAGGCCATACGCAAACTATACTACCCTAACAGCTATACCACGGTAAATAAAGGTGATGTTTTGCTCGTAACTCAAAACCTCTTTTCACCCTTTCTTCCATTTCCCCTCTTCAATGGCGATTTTTTACGAGTGCTGAATGCGGATCGTAAAACCGAAGCCATAAAAGAATTCGTTTGGTATTGGGAAAACGGCGAACGGAAAAACCGTTGGGTAACTGTTGAATTCCGAAACGTTGAATTAGAAACTGAACAAGGCGAAGTTTTTTCGTATAAAATAATCGATTCACTACTGAACTCCCCCACACGCAACATCGATTATGCCGAGCGAATATGCCTCTATAAAAACTTACTACGCCGATATAACGCTAAAAACCTCAATAAATACCAGCTATTGCGAATTATGCTTCAGGACGAATTCTTTAACGCAATGCACGTAAAATATGGCTATGCTATAACATGCCATAAAGCACAAGGAGGGGAGTGGCAAACCGTATTTGTTGATTACTCGGCACCCATAGGACTCGACGATAATGCACTGCGCTGGCGATATACGGCAACTACACGAGCAAAAAAACAACTTTTTGGCGTAAACCTGCCCAATATTACCCCATAAACTGCAAGGAAATAAGCGGTGAATGTGCAACAAAAATTCTATTTGAGATAAGCATTGTACGGGATAACAATTAAGTATAAAACACGTATAACTAGGCAATCCAGATACAATGATTACCTTTGGGGAAAGAGAAAAACCTTACGCTAAAAAATGAACACTGAAGACCTTGCACCGGTAACCTCCAATATTAAGTCTGACAAAACTAGTATATATCCCCAAACATTGGGGATACCTCTAATTGAGAGCAATGAAAACTCAACAATTCCGTTTCCAAGCCCAATGAAGCCATATTTTACGTTTATAGACCTATTTGCAGGTGTTGGTGGCTTTCGAATTGCTATGCAAAAAAATGGCGGAAATTGTGTTTTTTCTTCGGAATGGAACTCAAGTGCGCAAGTCACTTATAACTGTAACTATGGAGAGAAACCATTTGGAGACATCACACTTGACGAAACGAAAGCCCTCATACCAAGCAAATTTGATGTATTATGTGCAGGCTTTCCATGCCAAGCATTTTCCATAGCGGGATATAGGAAAGGATTTGATGATGCAAGAGGTACACTTTTTTCGATATATGCGAGATAATATCTACTCATAGACCCAAAGTCGTCTTTCTTGAAAATGTAAAAAATCTTCAGTCTCATGACAATGGAAAAACCTTTCAAGTCATTTATCGAATGCTTTCTAAAGAACTCGGGTACAAGGTCTTTTATCAGGTTATGAATTCTATGGACTATGCTAATATTCCCCAGAATCGCGAAAGGATAATATTAGTATGTTTCGACCCATTACAAGTAAAAAACTACACAAAATTCAAGTTCCCCCCAAAAATACCACTTGATACCAAGATTCGAGATCTCATAAATACAGATGAGAAAAAAGAAGAAAAATATTACTACAAAGAAACCCATCGATACTATCCCACTTTATATGAGGCGATGAAATCACAAGACACGATTTATCAATGGCGTAGAGTATATGTTAGAGAAAATAAAAGTAATGTATGCCCCACACTAACAGCAAATATGGGAGGAGGAGGTCACAATGTTCCACTAATTAAAGATAACTATGGAATTAGGAAATTAACACCACGCGAATGCTTTATCATGCAAGGCTATCCAGAAGAATTTATTCTTCCAGAAACCTTATCCGATAGTAAACTATATATGCAGGCTGGTAACACTGTAACTGTTCCCCTAATTGCTAGAGTAGCAAAAGAAATAACAAATCTTATTTGTAATAGTAATAGCAGATCTACTAATTTTAAGCTCAAGCTATCAAAAGGCTTATTTGATAAGGAATAATAGCGACATAAAGTGCGCTATAGCTCTCTTGCACTGGATGCAAATGCGCAAAATTTACTTGTAACTTATAATCCTCTTGTAGCTATATGAACATAGGAGGGAAAAACAAAACACATAGATGTAACTATTACAAGCGAAAAACGTCTTATAAAGTGAAGAGTGTAGCTATAGGGCAAAAAAACGGTATAGAACACAATACCGAAACAAAAGTATTGTACAGCTAGTTAACCTCCTTTTTACTCATTGCTACCCCACCATACGAATACTACATATAAGTTGATGAAAGCGACAAATCAAAACAACAAGCACATGGGAAGCATTTTATTTAGGGGGGATCCCCTATTTGCACTACTTTTTACAGTAACAGTTTCCGTTGCGCCCGCATTTGCACAAAACTTCGATATTAAACTAAACCTCCAAAAAGGGCAAATACTATCAATACGGAAGGAGGAAACCACAACTATTGATACTTATGTGCCCTTATGGGGAACTGAACGTGTAGAAACTACCGAAACATACGTGCTATCGATGAAAGTTGTTGCAGTTAAGGGTAGTAATTACCTTATTGAAGGGCGTGTAAGTAAGCTCGATGTTGATGTAAATGGCACGAAGCAGGCCTCGGAAAAAGGGCTTGAGGCTGCGCTTGATGTACTAAAACCCGATGAAGTAATTAATAAAGTCATGCAAGTTGAGGTTACCCCTTACTTCGAGGCCGTTAGTTCCCCACAAGGTGTTGGTGGTAATACTTCAGCACACTCGGCACAACGCATTTTCGATTTACTCTCGGGTATGCTAAAACCAGCTTACGCAGGGCGAGGCATTGGCTTAAACCAAGTTTGGTATTGCCAAAATAAAAACACAGGCGAAAGCATGGCTTTACGCATCAGCGATGACAACACAACCGACCTTACAATTCGTGGCACTATAACTTCGATAGAAAAAAGGGGTAGCTTGAATATGACTAGCTCGGGTTCCATAAGCGGTAAAGTAAACTTATCGAATGGAGTACTAAAAAGTAGTTACAACAAA
>JASBZJ010000087.1 GCA_029983495.1 Porphyromonas sp. | reverse complement strand
CATTACCAAATAGATAACAACCTATAATCTGACTTACTGCCGTGCAAAGGTCTCGAAGCGGTTAGATGGACAGTTCCTCATTGTTTTCTTTTTCAATTAGCTTGCGCATATGTTCAATGTCCTGCTCGCGAATAGGGCTGATATTCGTTGTTCGAAGTGTATGTGCATCCATAAAATCGCCAATTTCGTTGCATGCATTTATGGCTTGGCTAAGAACATCGTGTGGGTCGGTGCCTAGGGGAATTAAAAAGGTTACAATAATGTACCCATTACCAACGAGGCTTTGTTCAACTATGCCCTTAGCCACAGTAATAGCATAGCTGAATTCATCATGGCACAGCTTTTCTTGGTACTCCTCAAAGGGTACCCAGTTGTAAGTAGCACAAATAGCACAAAAACGTAAAAGGTTGCCACGTCCTCCCAGCCCTGTAGAAATTACAGTAACTTCCTCGAGGTCGCCCAATTGCGAATGCAATGCAACACGAGCATCGAACTCGGCGATAACAGACCAATTATGAAGGTTTCGTGGGGCAACGCACCGAAAATCTTCGAGTATGCGGTAGGCTTCAACACTGCCCGATGTGGATAGTTGTACTAATGTATTTCGATGCCAGTTCTCGCCCATTTTTTTGTTGTAAATCAGTGCTTCGATATCCTTAAGCTTTTGGGGCGAAAGAGGTATTTTCCGCTTGTTTAATGCTTGTCGAGCAATAAAGTAGCGCCTTTGCTCCTCTAGGGGAATCGCTTCATCGATTTGGAAGAGTGGTTCCTCTAAGGCATTTAGGGTTTCGTTACTATTTGTTCCTAGGTTATTATTTTTTTTGTTCATTGTTCTTCGGTATTTATTATTGGGCTAAGCTCGAATTCCGCACGTATAGGTAAGTGGTCGCTACATCCCCCTATGTAGGTATTACCCCCATATGTTCGTTTGGGTATTGCCCTATGCCCTTTAATTGTGCGCATATTGCCAATTAGGGTACAGTTAGTGAAGCTTTGCCTACAATACTGTAGATAGTTTGTTGGGGATGGCATTAAAAGGTGATGCGATACTACTATTCGGTCGATTTGGCTATATACCTTCATAAAGTAATGGCTCCCCGGCAAACTTTCTTTGTGTCGCATAAGGCTAAGGTCGTACATTTTACCTGATACAATTTCCGTACCATGCTTTAGTGGTGTAGCCCATTGGCACGAAATACTTTCGTTAGGCGTGCTGTTATAGTCGCCTACCACAATAAGAGGTAGGGTAGGGTTAGTTTTATTTAGGCTGTCGCACTTTTGTTGAAGAAAGCTATAAGCAGCCTGCCTAAATGGCTTACTTTTACGGTCGCCACCGCGTTTCGATGGTAGGTGAACTACCATTATGCCTATTGGGTATTGCCCCAGCAATTTGCCTTTACAGTATAGTATAGGGCGCGAATGCTTTGCTTCACTAATTAAAGGGAATGGAATATGCCATTCTTCAACTTCGGTTGGTACAAAAAGTCCTTCACCGTAAAGGAGTGCAACATTTATACCTCTTGGGTCGTTACCATTACTAACCACAAATTTATAGCTTGCTTGTTTAAGCGTATTGCAGTGTACTAGGTTTTCAATTACAGTGCTGTTTTCTACTTCCTGTAAGGCAACAAACCAAGGCCAGCTACTACCGCCGGCTTGGCTTATGGCTTCGGCAACTTTGTTAATCTTTCGCCAGTAGCGCGCTGAGTTCCACTTTTTTTCGCCTAAAGGGGTAAACTCGTTGTAGCTATTTGCTTTGCTAGGTATTGTATCGAATAAGTTCTCGGTGTTAAAGCTTAGGAATGCAAACTTTTGCGCCTCGCAATGGTAAGTGAGTATTGCGAGCAGAAGCCATACCGAGAAAAGACGAATTTGTTTATTCTTTAGCATACCTTTGGCCACTTAATCTTTGCCACAAATGTAAGGCTTTTGCTATTAACCGTATCTACCAACCTATAGGGGGTATGCCATCGTACAATATAACATTACGAACCATGTAGGGACGAACCTGTGTGTCCGCCCATCCGTGTTGTAAATAAGATTGTATTTTCAGGTAGACTCGCTCATTTTTATATGTTGCATCTTCGGGCGGACACTTGAGGTTCGCCCCTACATATCATTGTTTTGTTCAGGTTCATTTTTATTTTTCTCCTGATGAAAAGATCAAAACTTCGGAACTTTTGTTTGAGTTTACTTGATCTTTTCCCATTTTGTTGTTGATTAAACTGGGAAATCATCAGGTAAACTCAATTACACGTTCTGTTCGTTTAGGGGTTTACTTGTCCAAAAAAAATTCCCCTGAGCCTAAAAATGTAGCTCAGGGGGGGAGATTAGGGAGAATATACTTTCTCTAAATCCCAACAAATTTACTCTACTACTATAGCCCCTAATTAGAGGGGCTGAACGCTTACTCCTTATTTTTCAAAGGTCTCATTTAATGACTGGATGTAATTCTAGCGTTCCACTAACATTAGCTGGGTTTCGTTACCTTGTTTAATTAGGTACGTTCCTGTGGCGATGTGTAGCGTTGTTTTGTCCTCCTGCACTGTGGGGGTAAACGAAAGTAGGCATTTGCCCATTATATCGAGTATAAACACTTGTTCTGTGCTAGAGGTTTGTATCACCACTTCGCCCTCTGCATTCACGTAATAGCAAAATTTGCTTTCTGGCTTTTGTAGCACCTTTGTCGAAGTCCCTTTGGGTATAGTAATTGTTTGTGAGCGAAACGGCTCTTCGGAGGGAAATGCGGGGCTTTCGATAGTGCAATAGGCCGAGGTATTTTCTTTTAAGCTGAAACCAAATTTTCCGGGTTCACTTTCGGTATACTCAATGCCAGCTATAAGGGGTAGGTTTGTAGTTTGGCTATGCCATACAAAAGTTGATTTTTGTGGTGTTTTTGCAATACCTATTAGCAAAGCTTCGCTACTGAGGTCAATAGCTTGTTTGTTTTTTTTGTTCTCGGCAATGGTAAATGCTTGTTGGGGGCTATACACATACTCAGAAAGTAATTTTTTTTCGGGTAATTGTGATGGGGCAAGCTTATTATTTTGGCAGTATAATGTAACTAAATTTGCTGGTGTTGAAAGTATGGTTAATTGGTTGTTTCGAAGGTCGAGCTTTGTAAGTCTCGAAGCGTTGCTCCAATTTAGTTCGGTTAACTGGTTATTGGCTAGGTTTGCCTCAGTAAGGTTCTCGAGGTTCACCCCCTCAATTGTAGTTAGTGCATTATTCGAGAGGTTTATTTTTTGAAGTGGAGCTAAAGGCGAGAGTTTTATGTTTTTCAGGTGGCACCCTGTTAGGGTTATATTTCTAAGCCCCGAAAAGGCATCGAGGGCAAGCCCTCCCCCCTTATTTAATGCTCCTAAATTGTTCCCTTCTATAATAAGTGTGTTAAGTTGTTCTTTTGCTTTTTCGGCAGTTATTGCGGTAAGGAAAAAGTCGGCACCAACTTTTACGTAATTTACGTTATCGCCTTCGATAGCAATGTTGTGGGTGCGATCTACTTTACTATCAATAAAATTGTGCTTAACCTCAATGGGGGTAGCGGTCAATTTATAGGTTTCAATAGTGCCATCTCCCCATGCAATGCGGGCGGTGCTATTGTTCTTACTTGCCCCGAGGGTAATATTTGCGGTTAGGTTTTCGGTAGTATATTTATCGGTACTTAATGTAAGTATGGGGTTATTTAGTGTTACGTTCGTACCCTGTATCGAAAAAAAGTCGGTAATATACTTGCGATTTAAAGTAAATTTTGGGAATTCGGGGTTGCTTATTACGCAATAAATTTCGCCTTCGGGGGCTGTGTAGAATGTAAATCGCCCTTCGTTATCGTAACTGTATAGATTGTTTGCAAGGGGCTGATCGTTCTTTTTGTAGTACCATGTAAAGGTCGATTTTACCCCTTTCCCTCCATTTCCGTTTTGTACATATAGCTGGTTGTTAAGGTCGATTTGTAACCCTTTAACTTGCCCATTCCGCATTGTGTAGCGGTGCTGGGGAGCATAAATATAGTTCTTGATAGTTTTGCTTGTTGGTAGCTCGCTCATTGCAAAATCGTTGAATGAACAGTTTAAGGTTGTCAACCCCTCGGGAATGGATAACGATGTAAGGTGGTTTGAATTACATATTAACTGCTCCAATTTTTTCAAGTGGCTAACATCAAGCGACCTAAGAAGGTTATTCGCTACCGATAGTACTTTTAGGTAAGGAAGTTCTCCTAATAGTACCGAGCTTATTTTTTTATTACTTATAAGCGTTAATACTGTGGCTTTTTCAATCCCATCAATATTTACGGTATGCTCCTCGGCATTGTCGATAAAGTCGTGTCCGAGCCTGATTTTTTCGCCAGCTGAAAGCATGGTGTATACTTCACTGCCATCGCCCCAGTCAACGGTTATTGATTCTCCTTTAGCTATTTCGAGTGTAAGAAAGATAGGCTTAGGCCCATCCGCTTTTTTGTAATGCGTGGTAAAGCTGAGCTGTGCATTACCGAGTAGAGGAAAAAGGCACAAAAGTAACGTAAAGAGTGTGGTTATCTTTTTCATTGTAATACTATTTATTAAATCGTATTACAAAGGTAGTTAAAAGGTTACCATTGAGGAAAAGTTGTTGTACGTGAATCGAAAAAAGGTATTGAAGTAGCACCTCCTTGGCGTAATTTACTGGAATATATATTTTGGGGAGTGGTACTCGTTTTTGGGGTAACTTCTAAATGCAATTCAATGTCGTGTAATAGGAAGTATAAAACGAGTGGCTCCCCAACATTAGGAGGGCTACAACAATACCTAGTTTTGATTTATCACTATGGGTACTCCTTTTAAGTGAAGGAGTTTTGAACTGATAGATTCTTGGACGTAATAATAGTAAGGAATAAGAGACGAATAGTAAAAATGCTCCGTCTTTTATTTTTAACTCAGCAATGCCGAAGGAACGAGTTAAAGGAGGGGTATATGTATGGTGCGGACGAGAGGAAGTATAGGTGGGAGAGGTTACGTAGAAGAGTTTACTCTCTCTCTCTCTCTCTCTCTCTCTCTCTCTCTCTCTCGTAAAAATAATTGAGATTTGCAATACATGCTTGCCTCATTTTTTTGTCACTAAACAATTTGTCCTTTTTATTAGGGAAGCTTTTCTCCCAACCTTACTGAGTTCCGATATTCTTCAAATGATTATTGGTCATTTATTTCTTGCAAAGGTATGAAAAATGTTATAACTAATCAACCATCGAATAAGATACATTTGGCTCTTGTAGCAAAAAGGTTTTTATTGGCATGCGTTGCAAAGGTTTGGGTATTACGAAGATTATGACTAATTTAGCGGTCGATAATGAAAAATGGAATGGAACCTTTATGGTTTTGACTTTACTCAAAACATTTTGTTCGAGTTCATTGAAAAGAGGTAACACGATAGCAACATTTGCCACGAAACACTTCTCTGTGGGAAAGCTTTGTGTTGCTAAGTAATTGGTTTCTCCTTTCGAACCCCTACAAAAACTGCTTATAAAATAATACTCTTAATGCTCAAAGAAAACAGAAAGAATAATACTAACCCCCAATAAAATTTATGCTATGACAAAACGTTACCCAGGGCTTATTGTGCTGAGTGGTTTGTTTATGCTACTTAATGCTTCCTCGCCTAGCGAAGCATTTGCGCAAAATGCCCCCACAACCCCTCCAAAAACTTTTGCAATTGAGTTCGTGAACTCGAAAACAGCTCCGTACGCATTTGAATTGAGTAAGGTAGATAAAATTGTTTTTGGCGAAGGAACCGTTGATGTAAAATCTCTTTCAGGGAAGAGTTTTCCCAAAGGTGTAAACACCTCATTCAACTTGGCTGATGTAAAGCGAATGTTCATCGCTACCGACTTGACTCCAACCGCCACAATTCATGTAGCAAGCGAAAAGCTTGTTATTTCGGGCTACTTCCTCGAAGAGAATCTTTTCTTCGAAGGCCTTGATAGCTCGCATTCTTACACCGTGGAGGTATTTACACCCTCGGGCGACCGTATCTACTCGAATAGCCACTTTAAGGCTGGTGAATCAATTCCCTTTACTGATCTCCCTAGTCAATCGCTTATTGTAACTATTAATAATACACCCCTAAAAGTACTTAAACCCTAATGATGAAAAAACTATATTTTGCACTATTACTTGTTTTTACAACCTTTATGCTTGGGGTATTGCCCCTTAGTGCACAGCAACCGCGCGAACGAGTTGTAATACGTACTGCCGACGATAAAGCAATTGGCTTTTGGGCCGATAACGTTAAGGAAATATCGGTATTGCACGATACTCCCGACTTATCAACCACCCTCGATATTGAACCTAGCAAAAATGTGGCAGGTCAAATAGCTATTGGTATAACAATTGGTAGCGATGTAAAAGATTTAAGGCTTTTCTTCCTCGAAAAACATATGGTAAAGCCCGAAATGTTAACGCCCGAAGGTATTGTTAAAACAATGAATATGCTACTAGCTAATCCAAATCCCGAAATTCCTGTTCATAAGGTAAATATTCCTCTTTCACCCGAGATTACTGCTAATGGTTTGCAACAAGGGTATAGTTATTATGCCTTTTTGGTACCTTTTGATGAATATGGTTGTGTAGGTGAACCTCAATACAAGGATTTCGAACTCCCGAAGGTTCCTCTCAAAGGTCAATGGGAAGGAAAGGTAAGCTTTTCGAATGTCGAGTACAACTCACTTACCTTTACCGTTGAAATGGCACCCGAGGGCAAAGGTTTCTTTACCTTTATTAGCTTGAAAAACGACCCCACTCTCGACCAAATGATGCAAATGTTGGGTGTACCTGATTTAAAACATTATGTTGTTGCTTTTGGTACCGACTTCAAAACCAAAAAGATGAATACGAAAAAAGTAGTATCGAATCAAAAAAGTTTGGTGCCAAATACCGAGTATGTGGTTTATGTGGTTTGGGTTGATAAGGATGGTCAATACTCCGATGTTAAGGAATATCCTGTAACTACGAAGCAAAAGGGTACTGATAAGGAATCGAATATTGCCGTTGAGGTTAAAGATATTACGGCTGAGGCAGCTACGTTGGTTTGTAAACCCGACGTAAATACTTCGCTGTACCGTTATTATATTATAGAAAAGGCTAAATACAATGAAGCCGATTTGAATAAATTACTTGCCGAACCCGATACCCCCGGTAATCCTATTAAGGCAGATAACGATACTTGGACCTGGCATGGGCTTACCGCAGATACCGAGTACTATGCTGTAGCACGTGGTAAAAATGCACTAGGGCAGTGGGGTAGAATAACTCTTGTACCATTTAAAACACTCAAAAAATAGTTGATAAATCGTGACCAATTTCAAGTCTCTCTTGTTGCATCGTTAGAGTATTTCGAGATGTAGTTCGAGAACCCTTCCAAGGTACACGATAATGAGGATAAAGGGCTAGTGGACTGTATGTTCGCTTGCCCTTTCTAATTTTATGTTCAATATCTATGGGAGACCTTATTCCTCGTGCAAGGTTTCAACACAGGCACGCTATTTTTACAGGGCAATAACGTTTGAAATGATGGAGTAAACTCAAACAAAAGTTCCGATGTTTTGGAATGTTGATCGTGAACAAAGAAAACGAGTCTTCGAATACATTTTGAAGGGGGGCTCTCTAGGTTCTCGAAAACTTAGGAAAGGGTAGAATTGGGAATAAATAGTTACTTTTGTATCAAGGGAGCGAGTGGTGTCTTTATACGTTGCTCGGTTTCCCTCTCATTTAATATTGTGGCCTCTGTAGTTCAACGGATAGAACGTTGGTTTCCTAAACCGAAAATAAGGGTTCGATTCCCTTCGGAGGTACAACTTTTTTCTATCACAAGAAGTAGTATTGGGAGCTACTAGATAAATTTCGCCCCTATACACAATAGAAAATCTTTAGGTATGAATATAGGTGATAAAGTTCCCGAAATTTTAGGAGTAGATGAAACGGGTAAGGAATGGCTATCCGGCGAACTAAAAGGTAAGCTGTGGGTGTTGTATTTTTATCCAAAGGATAATACCTCGGGGTGTACAGCCCAGGCTTGTTCGTTGCGCGATGGCGCTTCGGTCATTGCCGAAAAGGGATACCAAATAATTGGTGTAAGTAAAGATACTGCTACAAGTCATACTCGTTTTAAGCAAAAGCACAACTTGCCTTTTCCGCTAATAGCTGATACTAACCGAACGTTGCACGAAGCAATGGGTGTACTGTACCCCAAAAAGATGTATGGTAAAGATGTAATCGGCACTCGGCGTACCACATTTATAATCGATGAAAATGGTGTAATTGTGGCTAAGCTCGAAGGTAAGGAAATTGATACTGCTAATCATGCCCAGCAAGTATTAACCACAATTGAACAGCTTAAAAATTAGGCTACGCAAAACTTTTACTATTTAGAATACATAATAAAAAATTAAGAGTTCTTAAGAAAACAACAACTCAAT
>JASBZJ010000086.1 GCA_029983495.1 Porphyromonas sp. | reverse complement strand
CTTACCAGCCTGAGCTGCAGCAGCTGCGGCACCACGAGCTGCACGAGTAAGGCGAACAGCAACAACAACAGCATTCTTGGCATTCATTATTTCAAGACCTTCAAAGCTGAGTGCGCCAATTTGTATTGTTTCGCCAAGTTTTAATGGAGTTACATCAATTGTAACACGCTCGGGTATTTTATCGTAAGTTGCCCGTACCGTAATTTTACGCATTTCCTTTACGAGTTTACCACCAGCACGAACACCTTCAGCAAGCCCCTCAAGCACAATAGGTATTTGCATATTTATTGGCTTAATGGTATCAACTTCCAAAAAGTCGATATGAAGTATTTTATCGGTTACTGGGTGGAACTGAATTTCCTTCAGTACAGCTTTTCTCAACTCACCATTTACAGTAAGGTCGATAGCATAGGTATCGGGGGTGTAAATAAGGTTATTAACCTCTCTTTCCTTAACAACGAGGTTCATATTTTCCTTGCCAAGCCCATAAAGGTTAGCAGGTATTATACCCTCCTTGCGAAGGTTCTTGGCAGCTTTTTTACCTTTCTCGGTACGCATTTCTGCAGTAAGCGTGTAAGTTTTCATTCTTTGATTTACTTTAAAGTGTTACTCAAAATTAGTTATTAGCTAACTTCCCATCACACAAAACTACCCCATTCGTGGGGAAAGGGGTAGCAATGGAATGATAAATTATGCTTGTCGGCTTCTTCACAACAATCATGTAAAGAAAATCGATGGTGGGTCCAATAGGATTCGAACCTATGACCCTCTGCTTGTAAGGCAGATGCTCTAAACCAGCTGAGCTATGAACCCTTCGAAACAACAAATCTCTTCCTCGCACCCAATGTGGGTCCAATAGGATTCGAACCTATGACCCTCTGCTTGTAAGGCAGATGCTCTAAACCAGCTGAGCTATGAACCCAATAAGGTAGAAGTCAGATTGCAAATACTTACTTCCCACTTAAATCGTGGGAGTCACTTCGCCAAGCAACCCCTATTTTGCGGTGTAGCGGTGCAAAGGTACAACAATTTTTCTATTCTGCAATAGTTTTTACTAACCTCCACCATTTTTTTACTTCTCTAAGTTTTGAGCAATGCGTAATGCTACCTCATGGAACTCAGATTCAGTAAGCGAAATTTTACTCTGATTATAGAACGTAGCTTCGCTTTGTAAAGGTATTAAATGCACGTGTGCATGTGGTACTTCAAGCCCAAGCACAGCCATACCAACCTTGGGGCATGGAAAAGCCTTTTGTATTGCATGAGCAATATTTTTGGCAAAAAGCATTAAGCCACTAAATGCGTCATCCGACAAATCGAACATATAATCGACTTCTTTTTTTGGTACAACAAGGGTATGCCCAACTGCTTTCGGGTTAATATCAAGGAAAGCGAAGTAGGAGTCGGTTTCAGCAACCTTATAACAAGGTATTTCGCCATTAATAATTCGTGTAAAAAGCGTTGCCATACTTTTAAAACACAACTTCGGTTACAACGAGATATCGAGAATTTCGAAACGTAGCTTACCTACGGGAACTTCAATTTCTGCAATATCACCCTTCTTCTTACCAATTAAGCCCTTCGATATTGGTGCGTTAAGCGAAATTTTTTTCTCTTTAAAATTCGATTCATTATCGGGCACAATTGTGTAGGTAGTTTTCGACTTATCGTCGAGATTCTTTACAGTCACTTTCGTAAAAAGCTGAACCTTTTGAGTATCGATTTTTGTTTCATCGATAATACGCGCTTGAGCCGCCATGGTTTTAAGCTCCGAAATACGAGCTTCAAGCATTCCTTGGGCTTCGCGAGCTGCATCATACTCTGCATTCTCACTAAGGTCACCTTTTTCTCGAGCTTCAGCTACCTGTTGCTGTATTTTTGGACGTTCTTCTGCCTCCAATCGACTGATTTCTTCCATCAGCTTATTGAAGCCCTCCTGCGTCATAAAGTTATATTCCATACCATTAGGCTACTTTTATTGTGATGGGATAGTAGCTACCTCTATTAAGTTTATCCTTTTCCTTTCAACTCCACAACCATTGCTCTTGTGGGCAACAGCTACGTCACCCTTTATAAAAGCAAACACCCAAACTCTCAGAAAATCAGGGCAATGTTCAAACTGCCAAACGATTATCAGCAAGAAAGAGCCAAGCAAAGGCATGAAGCCTATCTTTTTCTAATAAAACAAAAGTGGCGCCACCAGCAATCGTGATAGGCGTCCAACTCTTACCATTTTGTTGGGCAAAGGTACGAATTTTTCTGGGAACCGTTACCATGTAGAGACATTTGAGAAATAAGAAGCAGGCGTTCAGCCTCTCCACCTTGGGGACTAAACTCATACTCCTTATTTTTCAAAGGTTTCATATATGGATAGAACAATAGCACTAATATACAAATAGGCTGTCTGGAAGCACTGGTAGTCCTAAATCTTGTCTGAGACTGTCAGATAGTGCCTGATCTCTCTTGTGAGGGTAGGGCTGTTGTAGAAACTTTCGAAACCCCGAAAAGTATAATGTGCGTTTCTCTTTCATCACATAATACTTATCAAGCAGGGTGGCTACAAATTCGGCAGGTAGTCTACCTGCTTCCACCTCTCGCTTCAATAGGTCACAAGTCTGTGGCTCTATCAGCCTTTGAGGATTATGTAGTAACACTGCGGGCAGGGCTTCCAATAGGTATCCGAAAGAGTCGTTGTACTTTCCCAAATCGTTGATATACCCATAACGCTCGATGACCCAAATTGCTTTGGAGAAGCAGAGACTATCAGTATGAAGATTAAAAGCCCGACTGTTTGCGAAGTAAAGACTGGAGTTGTCTCTAATACCTTGATCTAGTGCTCTAATCTCAGCTAGTATTATCGCAATACTATCCAATCGTGTGATCTCTGAGTCAAGCTTTCTCTGAGGATTTGAATTGGTCATAACAGGAGCACACGCTGTCAGGAGACAAGCGATGACAGTAAATGTAAATTTAATACGCTTCATATAGCCTGTGATAATACACAACTTGGCATTAGGAGACCTTTGCACGACGACAAGCTCCGAAAAGGGGAACAAGCTTTAAAAGCTTATTCCCCTACCCAAACGGCAAGATGAATTAACAACTTGCCACTGAAAACAAGGAACTAAATGTTAGGCATCGGTTCATAATAAATAATTCAAGGGGCGACTAGCAAAATACTAGCCTCCCCCTTATTCACTTGAATTAATTACTTATCGATACTATCGGCTGAAGCGTTGGACTCGCGGTTAGCAGTTTTTTCTGCATCAACAGTCTTAGGAGCTTCATCCAGAGTTTTCTTACCACTGCTACGGCGGGTGCGTCGGGTCTTTTTACCCCCAGCAGTAGAATCTGTCTTTTTGCTAGAGCCGAGCCATTCTTCGTTAAAGTCAACAAGCTCAATAATACAGGTTTGAGCATTGTCTCCTAAGCGGAATCCCGTTTTAAGTATACGGGTATAACCACCTGGGCGGTCTCCAACTTTAGGCATTACCGTACCAAAGAGTTCCTTAACAGCTTCCTTATTTTGGAGGTCGCTAAAAACCATACGATGGGCATGGTCGGTATTCTCTTTAGCTCGTGTAATAATAGGTTCTACATATACTCGTAGTGCCTTAGCCTTAGCTAGCGTTGTTTTAATACGCTTATGCATAATAAGCGACACTGTCATATTGGCAAGTAATGCCTTACGATGTGCCGAGGTGCGACTAAGGTGGTTAAATTTCTTATTATGTCTCATTGTAGAGGTATTGTTCTAAATTATCAGAGGTTATACTTCGATATGTCAGTATTGAAGTCGAGATTATTTTGTTCGAGGAACTCGGTAACTTCATCCGAGGTTTTCGAGCCAAAGTTTCTAAACTTCAACAAGTCGTCCTTATCACGCGAAACGAGGTCTGCAATAGTCTTTAGACCATTCGAAGTTAAGCAGTTACGAGCTCGAACTGAAAGTTCAGTTTCTTCAATCGGTGTAAGTAACAATTGTTGCATACCACGCATGTGTGCGTCAAGATCCTGTTTATTCTCGTCCTCTTCAACCTTTAGTACTTCAAGCTTACGATCATCGATAAACAAATTAAAAAGATCAATAAGAATAGAAGCGGCATCGTGCATCGCCTTTTTAGGATCAATTGTGCCATCGGTTGTTATGCCAATAGTAAGTTTTTCGTAGTCGGTACGCTGTTGTACGCGGAAGTCCTCATGTTTGTACATTACCTTACGAATTGGTGTATAAATCGAGTCGATAGGTATTGTGTTGATGGGGTCGCCCTCACGGGCATTTTCTTCTGCAGGTACATAACCTCTTCCCTTATTAATGCGTATGTTTATAGCAAAGGAAGCTGTTTTACCGAGTTGACATATCACGAGGTCCTCGTTAACGACCTTAAAACTAGTAAGTTTTTCGTTAAGGTCGCCTGCGCGGAAAGCATCACGGCCCGAAACATTGAGGGTGATTTCTTCTTCAGTAGCACCTTCAACTATAGGCTTAATGCGAACCTTTTTAAGGTTGAGAATAATATTGGTGACATCTTCTATAACGCCTGGAATAGTAGCAAATTCATGATCTACTCCGCTGATACGTATAGATGCAATTGCATACCCCTCTATAGAAGAGAGAAGTATACGACGCAGTGCATTACCAATGGTATCGCTATAACCGCGTTCAAGCGGTTTAAGTTCGAATTGTGCAGTGAAGGTATCCCTACCTTCGAGCATAACTAAATTCTCGGGTTTCTGAAATGCTAATATTGCCATGCTAGTAAAAGTATCGTTCTATTATTTCGAATAAAGTTCAACGATGAGTTGCTCCTTAATGTTTTCTGGAATTTCATCGCGCTGGGGAACATTGAGGTATTTTCCGGCTTTAGAAGCATTATCCCAAGCTAGCCATGAATACTTCGAGTGATTAAAACCAGCCAAGCTATCGTTAATAACTTGCATCGATTTATCGCGTTCGCGAACACCAACAATTTGTCCCGGCTTAACAATATATGAGGGGATATTTACCACCTCGCCATCTACAATGATATGTTTGTGTGTAACAAGCTGACGAGCTGCTGCACGAGTTGGAGCTATTCCAAGACGGAATACAATATTATCCAAACGGCTTTCGAGGAGTTGAAGAAGAATTTCGCCGGTAACACCTTTTGCTCGACGCGCTGCCTTGAAAAGGTTCCGGAACTGTTTTTCTAAAACACCATAAGTAAACTTTGCTTTTTGTTTTTCAGCAAGCTGAAGAGCATACTCGCTTTGTTTGCGACGGCGTCCATTACCATGCTGACCTGGAGGATAATTCTTTTTGCTCAATACTTTATCGGGGCCAAAAATAGCTTCCCCGAAGCGACGAGCGATTTTTGATTTGGGACCAATATATCTACCCATAATAATGTTATTACTTTGTGAGTTGCAATCTATTCTGGAATGAGGGCGTCTCCTTATGAGAGAAATATTCGCCATTGTACCTCATCCAGGCAGTGATAGAGCGTACGAAAACAAGTAAGAGTAAGAGCAAAAAGCTAAACCATTATACATTGCCAGCACTCTAGAAGGCTCACTCACACAAAAATGTAAATTAAAATGATTACCTAACCCCATACAAGGGGTAATAAATAATATAGTTGTTATGCGAAATTACGGTTTGCGTCGTTTAGGAGGACGGCAACCATTATGAGGCATAGGAGTAACGTCTACAATTTCCGTTACTTGAATACCGCTTGCATCGATAGTACGGATTGCGGATTCACGACCATTCCCAGGACCCTTAACAAAAACTTTTACCTTACGTAACCCTAAACCATAAGCAACTTTCGCAGCATCCTGAGCTGCAAGTTGTGCCGCATAGGGAGTATTTTTCTTCGAGCTACGGAACCCCATCTTACCAGCACTAGACCAGCTGATAACCTGACCATCGTTGTTGGTAAGACATACAATAATGTTGTTAAAGGAAGAGTGAATGTGAGCTTGCCCAGTGGCTTCTACGCGCACAACTCTCGTCTTTGTTGCAGTTTTCTTTGCCATATTACATTAATTTCAGGCTTTACTTCGTTGCTTTCTTCTTGTTAGCAACTGTTTTCTTCTTACCCTTACGAGTACGAGCATTGTTTTTAGTACTTTGCCCACGCACAGGTAACCCCGAGCGATGACGAATTCCACGATAGCATCCAATATCCATTAAGCGCTTAATGTTGAGCTGAGTAATGCTACGCAAGTCGCCCTCAACTTTGTAATTTGCGCCAATTACCTCGCGGATTTTAGCTGCTTGGTCATCATTCCACTCCGAAACTTTTAACGAGCGGTCAACGCCAGCCTCGTCGAGAATCTTCTGAGCAGTACTACGGCCAATCCCGTAAATGTAGGTAAGTGCGATCTCACCTCTCTTATTCTGTGGTAAGTCTACGCCGACAATTCTTATAGCCATATATAAGTTTTTAGATCTTTGCTATTATTTACTAGTTGACATAGAGGCATTAACCCTGACGTTGTTTAAACTTAGGGTTCTTTTTACTGATTATGTATAAGCGACCTTTACGACGAACCAATTGGCAGTCCTCCGAACGCTTTTTAATTGATGCTCTAACTTTCATGTTCTATCTTGCTTCGTTATATAAAACGTAATATCCGTAGAATTATTTGTACCTGTACGAAATTCTACCTTTTGTTAAATCGTAAGGCGACATTTCGACTTTAACCTTATCCCCTGGAAGAATACGAATATAGTGCATACGCATTTTCCCTGAAATATGAGCGGTTATTATATGACCATTCTGAAGCTCCACCTTAAACATAGCATTGGATAGTGCCTCAAGAATAACTCCATCTTGTTCTATTGCAACTTGTTTTGCCATTAAACTAAAACTCTCTATCTGGTCCAAGAACCTCCTTAATATAATCGAATGATGATAAAATATGAGGCTTACCTTGCCAAATGCCAATACAATGCTCAAAATGCGCACTAGGCTTACCATCCTTTGTTCGAACGGTCCAACCATCGTTACGGTCGAATGTTACATGGCGAGATCCCAAATTTATCATAGGTTCGATACAAATGCACATACCATTGCGTAGCATAGGACCTGTACCTTTACGTCCGTAATTAGGAACCCCTGGCGATTCGTGCATATCACGACCAATTCCATGACCTTCTAACTCACGAACAACAGTGTAACCGTGCGATTCGCAATATAACTGAACGGCATTTGATATATGCCCCACTCGGTTACCTGCAAGAGCCTGTTCAATCCCCTTGAACAACGACTCCTTGGTGGTACGTAACAAGGCTAGTTTTTCATCACTAACATTACCACAGGCGAAGGTATAAGCCGAGTCGCCGGTAAAGCCATTCAGCTTTGTACCACAATCAATTGAAATGATGTCGCCATCTTCCAAAAATCTATTGGCACGAGGTATACCATGAACTATTTCTTCGTTAATAGATGCGCAAATACTACCCTCGAACCCTTCGTAACCTAAAAAAGCGGGATAAGCACCATGATCTGTAATGTAGTCGTAAGCAACTTTATCGAGTTGCTTAGTAGATACACCTGGAGCAATAAGCTTAGCGACTTCGGCAAGCGTTTGGCCAACGAGGTCGTTGGCCAAGCGCATAAGCTCCATTTCTTCGCTTGTCTTAAGCGTTATCATAGTTTATGTTCATTCGAAATTAGCTATTGGGCAAAATGGATCGGGGTACTCAATTAATAGGTCATTCCACCAATTGCTCCTGTTCTACCTTTAATTCTACCACTCTTAAGTAATCCATCGTAATGGCGCATCAATAAGTGGCTTTCTATCTGTTGTAAGGTATCGAGTACTACACCCACAAGGATGAGAAGCGAAGTACCTCCAAAGAATTGAGAAAAGGCAGGTGATATACCCAGAATACGTGCAAAAGCAGGCATTATGGCTACAATTGCTAAGAATATAGCACCAGGCAACGTAATTCGATCCATAATACCATCAATATAATCGCGTGTAGGACGACCTGGCTTCACCCCAGGTATAAACCCATTATTGCGCTTAAGGTCGTCGGCCATTTGAGTAGGATTGATAGTAATAGCAGTATAAAAATAGGTGAAAAGAATAATGAGGATAGCGAATGTAAAGTTGTACCAGAAACCCGAAATATCGCTCATAGCACGCATGAAGCCACTATTTTCACCACGCCCCATCATACCAAGAATCGATACGGGGAGGAACATGATTGCTTGAGCGAAAATAATAGGCATAACATTGGCTGCGTTAACCTTTAAGGGTATATATTGCCTTGCACCTCCAAATTGCTTATTACCTACTACACGCTTTGCATACTGAACAGGTACCTTACGAGTGCCTTGAACAAGTAATATAGCACCAGCAGAAACAAAAAGAAGAAAAACAATTTCAGCAAGGAAAGCAACAAGACCACCAGCAGCATCACCAACTCGATATACAAACTCGGCCACTAATGCATGAGGCAGACGCGCAATAATCCCAACCAAGATGATAAACGAAATACCATTACCAATCCCCTTATCGGTAATACGTTCGCCAAGCCAAAGT
>JASBZJ010000085.1 GCA_029983495.1 Porphyromonas sp. | reverse complement strand
AACTTCTAACTTACCAAACGAAATAGATGAAAAACAAAAGAACGTACCTTGGCGTGTGATTGGAGAATACAAAGGGAGCGAGCTGGTTGGTCTGCATTATGAACAATTAATTCCATGGGTTAACCCAGGCGAAGGTGCTTTTCGGGTTATTCCTGGCGATTATGTAACTACCGAAGATGGTACAGGTATTGTTCATATTGCTCCAACTTTTGGCGCAGATGACCGCATGGTTGCTCTTAAGGAAGGCATTCCAGCTTTAACAATACTCGATAAGGACGGCTTGGAACGCCCAATGGTTGACTTGCGTGGTAAATTTTATGCTGTTGAAGATATAGATAAAGACTTTGCTAGTACACGGATGGATATACCACTTTACGATGTTTACGCTGGTAGATACGTAAAAAGTGGCTATAGTAGCGATGAAACCGAAGGGGAGTCACTCGACGTTGACATCTGTGTTATGCTTAAAATGCAAAATAAAGCCTTCAAAATAGAAAAGCATGTTCACAGTTATCCTCACTGTTGGCGTACCGATAAACCTATAATATATTACCCACTTGATAGTTGGTTTATTCGAACCACGGCTATTAAGGAGCAAATGATTGCATTAAACAAAACAATTAATTGGAAACCCGAATCAATTGGAACTGGTAGGTTTGGGAATTGGCTTGAAAATATTCAAGATTGGAACCTTTCTCGTAGTCGCTATTGGGGTACACCTTTGAACATTTGGAGAACAGAAGATGGAAGCGAAGAGGTATGTATAGGCTCAGTAAAAGAACTAATTGATGGTATAGAACGATCGGTGGAAAAAGGGTTCATGCATAGTAATCCATTCCCTGAATTTAAACCCAATGATTTTACCGATGATAATTACAATCAAGTAGATTTACATCGCCCTATTGTGGATCAAATTATTTTAGTTTCTCCCAAAGGAAAACCGATGTACCGTGAAAAGGATCTTATTGATGTGTGGTTTGATTCGGGTGCAATGCCTTTTGCTCAGGAACATTATCCCTTTGAAAATAAAGAAAGAGTAGAAAGCGGAAAAAGCTTCCCTGCTGATTTTATTGCAGAAGGAGTAGATCAGACCAGGGGGTGGTTTTACACTTTACATGCCATTGCCACTGTGGCTATGGATAGTGTTGCTTTTAAAAATGTTTTGGTAAATGGTCTTGTTCAGGATAAGAACGGAAATAAAATGAGCAAGCGTTTAGGCAACGCTGTTGATCCATTCGTTACCATAAATAATTATGGCTCCGACCCTCTCCGCTGGTACCTCATAACTAATGCTCAACCATGGGATAATATAAAGTTTGATGCTGAGGGTATTAAGGAAGTAATGCGTAAGTTTTTTGGCACTCTTTATAACACCTACCAGTTCTTTGCACTATATGCAAACCTTGATGACTTCAATCCTTCGGCTCCTCTTATCGAAAACAGTGATCGCTCGGAAATTGATCGTTGGATAAGAAGCGAACTCCACACGCTTATCGCAGATGTTACCGAAGCCCTTGATAACTACGAACCAACTAGGGCTGCTCGTAACATTGAGCTTTTTGTTCTACAAAAACTAAGCAACTGGTATGTTCGCCTTTCGCGTAGGCGTTTTTGGTTAGGCGAAATGACTAAAGATAAACTTTCAGCCTACCAAACTCTTTTTGAATGCCTCACAACTGTTGCTCGGCTTATAGCACCATTTGCTCCATTTTATGCCGATCGTTTATATCGCGATTTAATGTGTAACGAACAAGCATCAGTTCATCTTACCGATTTCCCTGTTCACGATAAAGCGTTGATTGATCCTATTCTTGAACGGAATATGGAAAAAGCTCAACAAATATCGTCGATGGTGCTGGCATTGCGCCGTAAAGTGAACATTAAAGTTCGCTACCCTCTTGCTGCTATTATGATTCCTATAGCTACCGATAGCGAAAAAGAATCAATTCAGTTAGTTGAAAATTGGATTCTGAACGAAGTTAACGTAAAAGCAATAAAGTACGTTAGTGCAAACGAACCGATATGGCATCATAGTATCAAACCCGATTTCCGCAAACTTGGTGTTCGTTTTGGAAAGCTTATGAAGCCTCTTAGTGAATTAATTAAGTCGCTTACAAACGATGATATAATGGAACTTGAACAAAATGGTCGTATTGTGTTACAGCTAAATGGACAAGATGTTGAAATCGACCGAAACGAGGTTGAAATTTCGGTGCAAGACATCCCCGGATGGCAGGTAGCAACAGAAGGAACTACAACTGTGGCTTTGGATATTACCGTTACCGATGAACTCCGCAACGAAGGGTTAGCACGTGAATTTGTTAATAGGATTCAAAACCTTAGAAAGGAACTAGGGTTTGAAGTAAACGACCGAATAGAAGTAAATATTCTATCGGGAACGCCATTGGATCATGCCCTTCAATGTTTTGAGGAATATATTATGGAACAAATACAAGCCGATAGTATCGTTCTAGTTGATGCTGTAAGTGATGCTAAAACATACGACGATTTTGAAGGCTTTACACTCACGGTGTCGATTGCGAAGCATTAAGTTTCATACACTGCTACTTCGAAGTTCTATTATTTTCAAGCAAGATTATTCTACCCTATGCAGGAAAGAATTGGGCATAATGCGCTACATGGTAAAAAGATGATCCCCTTTACAACTCTCAAACGAAAGCAAATTTGGTTAGTGTCGCTAGTCGGATTGCTACTATTAGTACTTGATCAAGTTGTAAAGTTTTGGATTAAGCTAAATATGTCGCTTGGCGAAAGTATTTCAATTACAAGTTGGTTCGAAATACTATTTGTTGAAAACGAAGGAATGGCTTACGGCATACAACTTGGCAGTAAGCTGTTCCTTACTCTTTTCCGCATCGTGGCAATGGCATTACTACTTTGGGGTATTATTGCCATCGTAAAAAAAGGTACGTACCGCACGGGGTTTGTTCTAACCTTAGGGTTAATATTTGTGGGCGGAATTGGCAATATTGTTGATTCTCTTTTTTACGGGCTTATCTTTTCCGAAAGTACTCCATACGGTCCAGTTGCCGAACTTTTTCCAGCTCAGGGTGGGTATGCCCCATTGTTCTACGGAAAAGTTGTTGATATGCTTCACTTCCCGCTCATTGATACTTATCTTCCAAGTTGGATCCCCATTTGGGGAGGTTCGAGGTTTACATTTTTCAATCCAATCTTTAACTTAGCTGATAGCTATATATCCATAGGGGTGCTATTGCTTGTTATCTTTTACCTTCGTAGCCTCTCACATGCATTTGAGCAACTTTCAGAATACAAAGCCCGCTTTAGAGAGAAGAAAACGAATAACCCCAGCTAATTAACCCTTTTATTTCTGTTTAATTTCCTCCTTTATTTATGCTTCGTTGGCATAAGCTATATACTATTTTCGGTCTCTTAGTACTGCTTGTAGTTGGTACAGGCTTTTTTACTTCGTGTAAGAATAAATGGGAACGAAAACTGAGCGAAAAGAAACTTGAAGCACTATTAGCAGAGCTATACGTCACGCAAAGTTTAGTCGAAAAATCCTACCCCTATGCACCCGACTCGGTAAAACAGGCTTATTCCGATATTGTTTTACATAAGTATAATATCACACAGCAACAGTTCGATAGTATAATTGCTTACTATGCGCATTATAAAGCAAATCGATTATCAGCAGTCTTAACAAGGGCTTCTGAACAGGTTAACGATACGAAGGATAGATATGCCAATATAGCATCCATCTCAACAAGCACATCATCAACACCTCGTCATCAGTATATCACTTCAAGCGAACTAGCGACTGTTATTCCCGAAAAGCAATATCCAAGCCTTGTTGGGTTTCAAAGAAATGGTGTAAGTTGCTATTATTCAGTATCTGTATCCGATTCTATTCCAGCTGGTAGTACCATATCAGTAACTGTGAATATTAAAGGGATTAGGTTACCACAACAACAAGTTGAAAAATCCCATCATATCCCCAAGCTCATTCTTTCGTACGATGCGCCAAAAAATAAGTTTCTTGAGGAAATTGTAAGTATGCCTTCACCAGGTTCATACACGGCATCAATAACCACTTCAAAATTATATCCCCCTGGCGTACTAACCTTTTTTATTTACGCACCTCCTCAATCGCAAATCAGGTTGGCATATGTTTTAAAACTAAGTGTTAGTTACACTCCTGGTGACAATACGAACAATACCGATTTGTATGAAAAGCAACCTTAACTTGGGTTGCTTTTTTATTTCTACAACTTTGTAGCAATAGCGGAACAGAATAACTACGAGTATTGCTGAAGATTACTTTGTGAACTCCTGATATAAAACGTGCCAAACCTAAGAACAAAACGAGTGCACATAGGTGTGTAAATAGCTTAAAAGTTCAAATGCAATGCTGTAGATGATGTATTGTACCAAGCTCTACCATAATTTTCTTTCGGCTTTTGTTCATTACATTATCACTATCTTTGCGAAAGATAAAAACTATAATAATTACTAACTTGGTATTTTGCCATGAAGAAAAGTTCTTTTGCAACCACACTTCTGATGTTGTTTCTTCCTGTGATGCTTTTTGCTCAGGAAGGTAAGTACATCAAAATCCCAATTGCTTTTTATAACGTCGAAAACCTTTTTGATAATATAAAGGGAGAAAATAACGACCTCGACTTTACCCCACAGGGGTCGTACAGTTGGACTAGAGAAAAGTACGACAAAAAACGTAGCAATATTGCCCGTGTAATAAGTCAAATTGCGGGTAAAGGTCCAGCTGTTATAGGTCTTGCCGAAGTAGAAAACCGTGGTGTACTCGAAAACCTCGTAAACGAACCTGCTCTTAAGCCCTTAAACTACAGCATCGTTCATTACGAATCGCCCGATTTACGTGGTATAGATTGTGCTATTCTTTATAACCCACAAGTTTTTAAGCTTATCCAAAGTGGCAAACGCCCAGTTTTGTTTCCAGATAAGCCCGATTGGAAAACCCGAGATGTTGTTTATGCCACAGGTACAATTGGCGGAGAAACGTTTCATATAATTGTTGCTCACTGGCCCAGCCGTGTAGGCGGAGAATCAGTTTCGGCTCCTCGCCGCTTAAAAGCAGCTCAAACTATGAAGGCTGTTGCTGATTCTCTTCTTACAATTTACCCAAATAGCAATGCTATTTTAATGGGTGATTTTAACGATGATCCAGTTTCGCCGTCATTAGTTCATGGAATAGGCGTAAAAGATACGCCAAGCGAAGTAGGCTACAAGGAGTACTATACCCCCATGACACGTCTTTATAACCGCGGTATTGGCACCTTGGCTTATCGCGATACGTGGAATCTATTTGATATTATTGTGGTTAATGGGAACCTATTAGGTGACGACTACAGCAAATTCAAGCTATACACCGATAGCAATGGCGATAGAGGTTTTATCTTTAGGAAAGATTACATGGTACAACAAACAGGTCGTTATAAAGGATACCCGCGCCGAGGCATTGTTTCGGGTCGATTTGATTCAGAAGGTTTTAGTGACCACTTCCCTGTATACATTTATGTTGTTCGAAAAATAAATTAGTCAGTCGTTACGAGTCGTGCATTTCGCTCCTATTGTTTTAACCCTCTACATTTTATTATTACATCGAAAAGAGCTTTATTTACATTTACCGTGGGTGCGCTTGTTCTTATCGTAAGCACAAAAAAAGGACCTAAGCACGATAGTTCGCCTACTAGGAGGCATCTTTGCCCCCTACACAAACATTGCAACAAATATTCTCTTTTTCAACAATGAGAAAGAGGAAGAGATACTTGCTCCTGACTAGCCATACTAAATTTATAGCTGTCCGAAAAACTTTTATCGGACAGCTATAAATCGAATTTTTTTCTACACTTGGGAACTTGTTGTACTTGCTCCTAAAATACGTGCATAAGCCGAGGGTATTCATGAAATTATTTTGTAACATATTTTTCCGTATATTGCGAGCGATATACCTATTATAAAGGTGTAACCATGCTTTATAAAATGGTAATGACAACATTTTGAAAAAGAACATTTGCTTAGGCTACGTTAAGCTCATGATACCACAAATAGGTTTACTACTAAGCTCTAACTATAACAACCATAGAATACTAACAAACCACCGTAATAATGAAGAAGTTGAGTACCCAACCACACGTACCCCAAACGTACTTTCCTACCGTAGAGCGAGATATTAGCTGGCTTTACTTCAATTATCGTATCCTACTCGAAGCCAAAAGAGATGATGTTCCTTTACTTGAACGGTTTAACTTTCTGGGGATTTATAGCAATAACCTCGATGAATACTTTCGGGTTCGTGTAGCTTCGCAACAACATAATGCCTTGTACAATAAGCATGCTTCGCCCGAGGAAAAGGAGAAAGCGCGAAACTTATTGAAAAAGATTTACGACATTGTTGCGACCTATTCTGAAGAATTCGAATCCACATTCGAAATGCTTATAGCCGAATTGGCTCAACAAAATATATTTCTAATAAACGAAAAGCAACTTACACCTGAGCAACAACACGAGGTTTTGAGCTTTTATATCGATAAACTCAGTGGTAGTACAAACCCTATTTTCTTTAAACGATTGCGTTTTTCGAGCGAGGAAATGGACGAGGCTTTATATTTAACCGTTGACCTAAAAAAGGAAACTACTACGGGCGAAATAGAAAAACGTGATATTGCTTTAGTCCGTGTTCCTAGCGATAAGTTTGGAAGGTTCCTTCGATTAAGAGATCGCAATGGAAAGGTTTATTTTATGTTCCTCGATGATGTAATTCGTTACTGTATGCCTTATATATTTATAGGCTTGGATTACAACCGCTACGAAGCATACTCTTTTAAGTTTACGAAGAATGCTGAAATGGATATAGATAAAGACATACAAAGTGGCATGATGCAAAAGGTTTCGAGGGGGCTTAAAACACGCCAACATGGCGAACTTTTACGGTTAGTAATGGATAAAAAAACGCCTAACTCGATTGAACGGTTACTAACTGAATTTGCCGAAATTGACCAGTACGATGCAAAGATTTTTGGTGGACGCTACCACAATAGTAAGGATTTGATGAGTTTACCCAATTTTAATAGACCCGAACTAATGAACCTACCACAACCACCATTACAAGGGAGTAAATTATGTTTTTCAGAGAGCATAATCGAACGCATATTTCAAAAGGATATTGGGCTACATTTTCCGTATCGAAGCTTCGACCAATTCTTACGGTTACTTCGCGAAGCAGCCATACGCGATGACGTTACCGAACTAAAAGTTACTCTTTACCGTGTTGCTAAACAATCTAATGTAATAGAAGCTCTAAAAGCTGCTGCTGCAAATGGTAAAAAGGTTACCGCAGTGGTTGAACTTATGGCACGATTCGATGAACCAGCAAACCTTATTTGGAGTAGAGAAATGGAAGCAGGGGGAATACATGTTATTTTTGGACCTGAGCATTTAAAAGTCCATAGTAAACTTGTTTATATCGAAACCACAAAAGGTAATATTGCCTGTATTGGAACTGGTAATATGCACGAAGGTACCGCCAAACTTTACACTGATTATATGCTAATGACGGCGAACGACGAAATTGTTCGTGAAGTGGAAAAAGTATTTGAATTTATCGAACGCCCCTTTATATCCTTTCGTTTTACACAACTACTTGTTTCGCCTAAAAACATGCGTAGTAAAATTATAAGGCTTATTAACCAGGAAATTAGGAATGCAAAAGCAGGAAAGAATGCCTATATTAAAGTGAAGATAAACCATATTATTGATGAGCAAATTATTGCTCGCTTGTATGCTGCTGGTAGGGCTGGCGTTGATGTTCAACTGTTAGTTCGTGGCAACTGCTCGTTAGTTCCTCAGGTTGAAGGTGTAAGCCCCAATATTTCGCAGCATGCTATTATTGATAGGTATCTCGAGCACTCGCGCATTTTAATATTTGGAAATAATGGCAATCCTTTATTCTTTATAGGTTCAGCCGATTGGATGGAAAGAAACCTCGATAGACGGGTTGAAGTTATGACGCCTATATGGGATAATGACATACAAAAAGAACTTGAAACAATTGTGGATTTGGGGCTAAAGGATGTATCGCAAGCTCATTACGTTAATTACAACCACGGAAAACCCATTCGTCAGGGACAAAAAAAACCATGGTTACGCTCGCAACAACAGTTATATCAACTATACCTTAAAAGCGATAATAGCGAAGCCTTGTAAGCTGTATTTTAATCGGGAAAGCCTATAATAATACTAACATATTGAATTACAACAACTTATTTTTTAATATAAAAATTTCTGCTCAACTATAGTTGATGTTTGAAATAAAATAGTATCTTTGCGTTACAGAGAAGAGTGTTCTCCGTTTTCATGATAGTACTTAATGATTAATAGCCGTTCGCGTAATTTGGGAAACTCAACAGTATCACTTGCTCCGAGTTCTTATTCTCATTAATGGCGGGCCCTCCTTGTAGAGGGATTACAAAGATATGGATAGGCTCATATTCCTTTAGATTCGGAGTTTTACACAAAATTCGGGACGGCTACCCTATAGAAAGCATTGCTATGGTTAACATTATTGTGTTACACTTAGTGATGCTTTTTATTTACTGCTACACAGTACTAATAGTAAAGGCGTTTGCCATTACTTATTAAATGCCTTATTATTTGTATCTTTACAGAAGCAGAAATAATAAGACTATCATAAGTAATTATATGACCACTAAGGAATACATAGAAAAGCACA
>JASBZJ010000084.1 GCA_029983495.1 Porphyromonas sp. | reverse complement strand
CAAAGGTGCAGCTGTAACTGAAGTGTTGGTAAACTGCGTTATCTTTAATGATGGAGCACATAAATGGCTTTCGATGAAGGATGTTCGTAGCGAACGAACTATTGTTTTGGAACATGGCAAGCCTATGATTTTTGGTGCTGAGCGAAATAAAGGGTTAGTACTTGACGGTTTTAAGCTTAAAGCCGTTACTATTGGCGAAGATGGGTATACCATCGATGATATTCTTGTTCACGATGCTCACGAAAAGGATGCGACCTTACATACAGCATTGGCTATGATGGATGGTGAAACCCTTCCTATGGCTATGGGTGTAATTCGCGATGTTGCTGAAATTAGCTACGATGAAGCAGTTCATGCACAAATCGATGAAGTGAAGGAAAAGAATCCTAACCGCACGCTTCGCGACCTCTTTAATAGTAGCGATACTTGGGAAGTAAAATAATATCATTACTATACAAAGATAAACTTTAGAGAAACTCTCCCCCCTTCATGAGGTTAATATACCTTTTGGAGGGGGAATTTTTTGTTTACAAACAAAAATACCCCTTCGAAGGATTAACCATTTGAAGGGGTATTTTATGTTAGGCTTCAGTAAAAAACCTTGTTATTTAGGGAGTTCTTTTAGTCTTGAGGGGTAAATGAACTATTTCAAAGGTGTTGTAAAGCCTAGCTTCTCTTAAACATCAGTTCTAAGTTTTTTATCTGTAAATAGTATCGTAATTCCTTTTTGGATAGTTTATACGAATGTTTGTTTACCTATATAGGTTAGCTGAACTAGCGATTTGTAAGTTTAGTATATAGCGTAGCTCTTTTCGCGCATAGCTTCTCCATCGGCGTATATATATGCCCATGGATACAAGGCAATAAGGTAGTTGGCGGGGTATAATTTAGCCTCGGGCATAAGGTTAATAATATTGCCCACCATAAAGCGAAGTTTTTCGCCAAAGGCATAGAAAACTAAACTCTTAGCTGTACCTAAAGCCTCAAATCCAATCGTAATAACGTTAGCCCCGTCCTGAGGGCGTTTGTTTACCAAGTAAGGAGCTTTGTTATCGTAATGCTCTTCATCGCCAGGATGCAACCCTACAACCTGTCCATCGTCGTGCATTTCTAATAAAACCATATTAAATCTATGGTGACCATCAAGGGTAGGAACAACGTCTGAAACTATTTGTATATAGCGTTCCTTTATCGCTTCTACATCCTCGTCTTCGTCAATATTAATTGGATAAATATGGTCGGGGTTGAGGGGAACCTTATCGAAAAGGTGAGCTTTAGCTATTTTATAGTTGAACCCTTTTTGTACGCCACTAGCCACCTCGAAAGCGAAGAAAATATATACTTTCTTCCAATCGATATCAGCCTCAACAAGGGCGCGATAAAGAATTGGTGCATTAACCCCTCCACTAAGTGCAAGGTAATAGGCTTCGTTACTATCTACTTCGTGTTTAATACGTTCCGCAAGTTTTTGGCTAGCTACATCTGCCGTTGGGTAGGTCATGATATTCATAGTAGTACAGGTATTATAGGTTACTGTTCTTTTTTACTGTTGTTCGTTCGATTTGTTCCTTATTTTCGTTTATCGCAAGCAAAGTAAACCAAAAGAACAAAGAAAATATGTTGTCAATAATTGACAAAATCTATAACAGGTCTCGATGTGTGTGCAAATGTATAAAGAGCAAGCTATAACGACTTCTCGTATTCTTGTAGTTGTGTTGCTATTTCCTCCCATTGCAATAACTTTTTGTTCAGTAAACAAGTGTTTGCCTGGTGTTGTTCATACAATGATGTATCGGGGGGGAGTGTGTTTTGTGCAAGAGTATGCTCGATACCATCGATGCTACTTTCGAGTTCGGCAATATGATCTTCAATTTCAGAAAGTTGCTTGCGTAAAGCTCGTACTTTTTTCTGTTGTTCTTTACGATCTTGATAGTTTTGTTGAGCTTCTGTTTTTGGCGGTTGTTGAGTAACAGTGGTGGATTGTTGCCCTGCATCAACGACGGTTGAATCGAGTTTTTCACGCCTTTTACGGAGGTATTCCTCCATCCCGCCTAAGTGTTCGTACACCTTACCAGTATCGAATTCGTACACTTTTTGTACTAACCCTGAAAGAAAATAGCGGTCGTGCGAAACCAATATCACTGTACCAGTATATGCCTCTATAGCCTCTTTAAGCACTTCTTTACTTCGTATATCGAGGTGATTGGTTGGTTCATCGAGAATAAGTAAGTTGCTAGGCGAAAGTAGCAATAAAAGTACAGCAAGCCTCGACCGTTCGCCACCGCTAAGCACGCTAACGGGTTTATCGGCAAGCTCACCCCCAAACATAAAGGCACCAAGCATATCATTAATATGTAACCGTATATCGCCAACAGCTGCTCTATCCAATGTTTCGCGAATAGTAAGTTTGGGATCGAGTTCTTGAGCTCGATTTTGCGAAAAATACGATATTGCTACATTATGCCCTAGTTTTAATATGCCTTGGTAATCGGTAATTTCGTTCATAATACAACGTAATAGAGTTGTTTTACCGCTACCATTTTTGCCTAAAAAGGCAACCTTTTCGCCACGCTTTAAAGTGAAATTTACGCCCGTAAAAACTTGTTTATTGCCAAAGCTCTTCGAAAGATTGTCTACAATAAGAGGATAGTCGCCCGAACGAGTTGCAACAGGGAACCTAAAATGAATCTTTTTTCGGTCGATATCGTCTAATTCTATTCGTTCAAGCTTTTCGAGTTGTTTAATTCGGCTTTGCACTTGTGCCGATTTTGTAGGCTTATAACGGAAACGCTCGATAAAACTTTCGGTATCGCTAATAAGTTTTTGTTGGTTTTCGAAGGCTCGGCGTTGCGTTTCGAGTCGCTCCTGACGAAGGGTAACATAATGGCTATAATTTACTTTGTAGTCGTAAAGTTTACCAAGTTCAATTTCGAGAGTACGCTGTGTTGTAGCATCCAAAAAAGCTTGGTCATGCGAAACTAAAATAAGGCTTACCCCAGCATTTTTGATATAATTTTCGAGCCATTCAATCGATTCAATGTCGAGGTGGTTGGTCGGTTCATCAAGTAACAGCAAATCGGGTTTTGCTAAGAGAATTTTTGCAAGTTCAACACGCATACGCCATCCCCCGCTAAATTCGCTTGTGGGACGGTTAAAATCGGTTCGTTCAAAACCTAAGCCCAGCAACGTTTTTTCGATTGTAGCCGTGTAATTGTTGGTTTGCGAAAGTGTAAGTTGGTCATTTAATGTAGTGAATCTCTCTAAAAGGAGGTGAAAATCCTCGCTATCATGATCCTGTCGTTGGGCAAGCTCATTAGTAAGCACTTCAAGCAACTGCTCTTTTTCTCGCACATTTGCAAAAATGCTTTCGGCTTCCTGCCATAAGGTACGCACGTCCTTAAAGTTCATTACCTGAGGAAGATAGCCAATTTGTAGCCCTTTATTCGTTGAAACCGTACCCTTAGTTGGTTGCTCTAGCCCCGAAAGTATTTTAAGGAGCGTTGTTTTACCAGCACCATTTTTCCCCACTAAGGCAACATGCTCACGGTCGCCCACCACAAACGAAATATCATCGAAAAGGAGTTGTTTCCCGAAATCAACGGTAAGATGGTTAACTGTAATCATCGTATCCTCTTAAGTATATTATAAGCTTGGTAAATACCAAGTTCACCTGCTTTGCTAAAATCGGCAATAGCTTCATTTCGTTTACCCTCGGCCAAAAATAATAATGCCCGATTAAAGTAGGCTTCGTTGGGGGTATTAGGCATAGCAATAACTCTGTTATAATAATTAATTGCTTCGAGGTTATTACCAAGCCGTTCACTAACCACTGCACGGTTATAAATAGCAATTGCCATATCGGGGTGCTTTGTAATAAGTAAGTCGAGGTCCTGAATAATATCGTTATACGCCAATTGCACTTTTGAGTTCCGTACAATCGCGTTCGATGGTTGTGTTGGGGCAATACTCTTTTTGCCCATTACTGTAAATGCATTTTCGTTTACTTGTTTTGTGGAAGAGTTTGAATTTACATTGTTTTGCTCCGAAATATTTAAATCGATAATGCGCAGTTTTGTAGTGGCACGCATTAGGCGAGCAAGGGCGTTATCGGAATCAACCGAGAGAGCTTTGTCGAAGTCGGTAAGCGCTTCATCGAAATCCACCAAGGCAAACTTATATAGACCTCGCATGAAGTAATAACTCGAACTGTTCTTTACATGCGCGTTAAGCTCGCTAAGCTTATTACTGGCTTGTTTAGCTTGTATGCTATCCAAAGCGAGTCGTTCGGCTGTAGCGTACAATGGTTGCGAAGCATAGTGTTTTGCATTAAAACTACTCAGGCGAGCATCAAATTTCGTTGTCGAAAGAAGTTTTTCGGGTATGAAGAAGGTTAAATATTGCACCCCAAAATGTGTAGCTTCGGCCACTCTATCCTGCACACGGCCTCGAAGGCTTTCGGGTAAGGTAGCATCGCTTGCAATATTTTCGGGGTTGCTAGCAATAAGGCTTTTATAATCGTCAAGAGCTTGTTCATCCTCATTGCGTGTTGGGTTAGAGCCATTCTTTTTTTTCGTGTTGTTTTTATTTGCTTGGCTCCCCAACTGTTTTTGCCGTTGGTATGCCTCATACTGGTCACGCTCGCTACCACTTCGGTCGCCATTAAGGGCTTTCGCTTCGCTTCGTGCGTAATAAGCAGGTAAAAAGTTTGGGTGTTTTTTTATTATTACCGATAAGTTCGAAACCGCTTCGTTGTATTTTCCCAGTTGGTTTTGAAGTAAAGCCGCATTAAACCGAGCAATATCGTTATTAGGCTGTGCTTCGAGCACCTTAATAAAATCGGCAAGAGCGTTGTTATTATCGCCTAAAAAGCTACGAAGCAAAGCTCGGTTAAACCGAGCAATAACGTCGTTTTGTGCTAATTCAAGGGCTTTGTCGTAATCGCTAATCGCCCCCATGTAATCGTTGCTTTGGTAACGCAGTAATCCTCTACTACTATATAGTTGAGCTTCGTTGGGGGCAAGCTCCATAGCTTTATCGAGTTGGGCAATTGCTTGGGGTAGTTTTTTGTTAAGTCTATACAATTCGGCAAAAAAAGCATGGGCTTGCGCCGACGTGGAATCTGCTTTAATAGATTCGGTTACGAGTTGCTCCGAGCGAATGGTATCGCCTTGCTTTAAGGCAATGTCGCTACGAAGTAATAAGGCCATAGGGTAAATTCTATCCTGTTGGGGAATCGATTGTGCTAAACTATCGGCTTTCGGATAATCCTTAAGTTCATACAGTGTTCCTGCAAGGTTAAAGCGAATACTAACATCATCAGGGTTTAGTCTGAGTGCAGTAATATAATCCTCCTTGGCTGCATTATAATTTTTTTGCGAGTGCTTCGAAAGTGCCCGTATAAGGTAAGCTTGCTTAAGAAATGCATTCCGTTCGAGTGCTAGTGAGGCATCTTTTTCGGCACCAGCATAATCCTCTAACATCATTTTCGCATAACCACGAAAAAAGTAGGGGTCGGCCATCCATGGGCGAATTTCGAGTACCTTATTAAAGTAGTCGATTGCCACCATGTAGTCGCTAAAATAAAGAGCATTACGCCCTATAGTCATAACGCGTTGTACATCCAACTGAGCCGAAAGCCCACTAAACGAGGCCAAGCAAATAATGCTTAGAATAAAGTGCTTTGCTAGAGGTGAACTGAACATTACGTCCAAAACTTTACGGTTACCGTTTTTTTCGTGCCGATACATAGGGGTACCTTGCTACGGTAACCCCATCTTCAATTTTTGCCAGTTTCCGTTTTATCATTTTCTTGCGGAAGGGGCTTACTTTATCGGTAAAAAGTACTCCATCGATATGGTCGTATTCGTGTTGAATAATACGCGCTGCAAAGCCTTCGAAGGTTTTTTCCTGAGGGTTAAACTGCTCATCAACATAACGTATTGTTATGCTGTTCGGACGTGTAACAGCCTCGTTAATCCCAGGTATACTAAGGCATCCTTCAATTTCATCAACATCGCTACCATTAAAGGCTGTTATTCGAGCATTAATAAACGTTTCTTTAAGGTCTTTACACTCGGGGTACATTTCGGCCATGGGCGAACCATCGATAACAAACAGGCGAATAGCTTTACCAATTTGAGGTGCGGCTAAGCCGATACCATCGCTTTCGTACATGGTTTCGTACATATTGGTTATGAGCTCGCTTAAATTCGGGTATGATGGGGCAATATCAACGCATTCCTCTCGAAGAACGGAATGCCCGTAAAGGTATATGGGTAGGAACATTGTTTAGTTCGGTAAAGGTTTTTACTTATTTCGATTAAGACACATTATCTATCATTAGCCTTGGTGGCTTGTAATTGTTGCTGGAGCAAATAGCTTTGTAATATAACTACAGCACTAATACGGTCAACAAGTGCTTTATCACGACGTTGTTTTTTCCCTGCATCACTTAGGGCAATTGCTTGTTGGGCAATACGCGATGTGTAGCGCTCGTCGTGATAAACAATAGGAACTGAGGGGAAGGCCTTTTTTAGCTGAGCTACAAAAGGCTTAATTTGCTTCATTGAATCCGATTCCACAGCCTTGTTTGTTTGTATAGCTTTGCCAATAACAATTAAATCTACACTTTCCTTGGGGATATAATCCTTTAGGAAAGGTATGACCTCGTTGGCGGGCAATGTGGTTAACGGTCCAGGTGTAATGCGTAGTATATCTGTTACAGCAATGCCTGTTCGCTTTTTTCCGTAGTCAATGGCTAATATTCTTCCCATAGCTTGCAAACAAAGTTACAACAAAAGCTTTCAACTTAAGGAGGCTTACTAGCAAAAGCACAGTTTATAGTACTCTCTCAACTTGAATCCTTTTGAAAATAGGTCTCTCTAAGGCAATTATAGTAAAAGGCTCTGTAGGATTACTTTGATACAAGGCTCTAAGCCTAACAATAAAGGATGCGTACAAATGTACATTTGCTGGGTTTGTGGTGACTTGGGCAATGCCGAAGATTGGGTGCTATGCAACGTTCTCTACTTAAGTGTAGTTACGAAGCTATATTAAGGCTGGTTTTGGGTAGAATCTACCGCAAAAAAATATGGTTGTGAGGGGTTAAACCGAGGCAGAACCGAAATTAATTCGCCCAATTCGAGTTCAGTTTTTGTGTTATTGAATCGTTCAACAAAGGCATTATAACAGCGTTCAGGGGTATTGTTTTCCTTACTTAAGTGGCAAAGCCAAACCCTTTTTAGGTTATTATGGTGTACTTGCTGAAGAAACTCGGCGGCTTCGTAATTGCACGTGTGTCCTAAAGGTCCTGCTATTCGCTGTCTTAATTTGTAAGGGTAATTACCTTTAATAAGCATTTCGCGGTCGTAATTCGATTCCAATACAAGGTGGTTTACCAAACGAGCAATGCGGTAATGGTGTGGTGTATAATGGCCAACATCGCTCAACAAAGCAAGTTTAAAGTTTTTATATGTAAGCACATAGCCTAAGCACTCGGGGCAATCATGTGGCACTAAAAAGCTATCAACGTTAAAACCAGCAACCTTAAAACTACTTCCATCGGCAATATAAGTTCGGTTGTGTATGGCAACTCGGTTTTTTCTATCTTGGTTATCTAAGAGCAAAAAAACTTGTTCGGGTGCAATTACATGTATATTGTACAATGCGCTAAGCCTAGCCACACTACGGCTGTGGTCGCTATGGCTATGCGTTACTAATATGGCCGATAGCTGCTTGAATGTTTTACCAATACCAGCAAGGGCGTGTTCAACCATACGAAGAGGAAGCCCAACATCAATAAGAATTGAGCCACATGGCGAAGAAAAATAATAGCAGTTGCCACTAGAGCCACTGCCAATACTCATAAAACAAACTTGTTCGATTTCGATGGGGGTCAATGACGATAGTAAAGGCTGTTCGAAAAGTGAACAATTATCGGTTTTTGAAAACATTATTGCTTTTTAGTCCTGATCCCGGTTGGTGCTATTCGAAAGCTCGCCACATAGGCTAATCATCATACGGCTACGAACTTCATCAACACTTATAGGCAACGACAATAAGTACATGAGCTTAGTAAGAGCTGATTCTGTTGTCATATCAAAGCCCGAAATTACCCCAGCTTGTAGTAATTCAAGTCCTGTAGCGTAGCGTTGCATTTGCACGCTACCACCTAAGCATTGGGTAACATTTACAATTACCAACCCCCGTTTAACGGCTTGTGCAAGGCTACTTATAAACCAATCGTTTGTGGGGGCATTGCCACTACCATAAGTTTCGAGTACTAGCCCCTGTAAATTGGGAATATTAAGCGCTGCTTCAACAATTTCCTGCCGTATACCTGGGAATATTTTTAGCACAGCCACATTTCGGTTAGGCAGGCGAAGATTTTCGGTTTGAGGCCTGACCTCGTGTGTGTAGCGGTGTATATTTTTTGTGTGAAAATGGATATCAATCCCTACATGAGCAAGGGGAGGATAGTTGTACGACTGAAAAGCCTCAAATTGATCAGCACTACTTTTTATGGTACGGTTTGCTCTAAACAGGCTGCCGTTGAAATATATACACACTTCGGGAACCATAGCATCGCCAGTAGGTGTACGCTGAGCTGCTATTTGTAGTGATGTAATAAGGTTTTCTTTACCATCGGTACGCAACCTCCCAATGGGTAGCTGACTACCCGTAAATACCACAGGTTTATTTAGCCCTTGCAACATAAAGCTTGTCATACTTGCTGTATAGCACATGGTATCAGTTCCGTGTAATACCACAAAACCATCGTATTGATCGTACTGTCGCAGAATCGTTTCGG
>JASBZJ010000083.1 GCA_029983495.1 Porphyromonas sp. | reverse complement strand
AGCCGTTGACTTCCCCTCGCGGTTCAGTCTCCTCCTTTCGGAAAGGCTACCTTGTTGGGACAGCTTCGTACAAAGGAATTACTCCCTATGCACGTGTCCGTAGGCTACTCCAGACGGAACTGGAGGTGTAATCTAAATGTTACACAATCATTTACGCAACTTCACGTCGCACAAACTCGCTATAAACTTACAATAGTGTAACTTTGTGTTTGCAATGATTAAAAAAGAATTGAGCAAAAGCTCGAATGTTAATGAGCCTATAATATTAGGTATTGAAAGCAGTTGTGACGATACAAGCGCAGCTGTAGTAAAGGGGCGAATGTTGCTGAGCAATGTTATTGCTTCGCAAGCAGTTCATTCCGAGTATGGAGGAGTGGTTCCTGAAATTGCTTCGCGCCAACATCAGCAAAACATATTACCCGTAGTGAGTACCGCATTAAAGCGAGCCAATGTGCAACTTAACCAAATAAATGCCATTGCGTTCACAGCTGGTCCAGGCTTGTTGGGATCCTTGTTAGTGGGAACCAACTTTGCAAAAGCCTTATGTTTGTCATTAGGTATTGAAGGCATTTCGGTTAATCACCTAAAAGGGCATGTAATGGCTCATTTTCTTTATGAACCAAATGAGGAACCTCATTCTCCTGAATTTCCCTTCCTTTGTTTGCTAGTTTCAGGAGGGAATTCGCAAATAATACAAGTAAATAGCCCTTCGGAAATGATAATACTCGGGCAAACTATTGATGATGCTGCTGGTGAAGCTTTTGATAAATGTGCCAAAGTTATGGGGTTAGGTTATCCTGGTGGTCCTATAGTTAATAGGTTGGCTAATGAAGGTAATCCAAAGCGTTTTACCTTTAGTAAGCCACACGTTGAGGGACTTAATTATAGTTTTAGTGGTTTAAAAACTAGTTTCCTTTACAAGCTTCGCGATGAGCTTTCTGTTAATCCAAACTTTGTTGAACAGAATAAGGAGGATTTGTGTGCATCGTTGCAACAAACGGTAATTGATATCCTAATGGATAAACTATTGAAAGCTTCGAAAAAAACGGGTATAAAGCGTATTGCTTTAGCTGGTGGTGTAAGTGCGAACACTGGGCTTAGAGATGCCTACTATAACTATGCTGAAAAGTATGGTTGGAACGTATTTATTCCAAAGTTTAGTTATACTACCGATAATGCGGCAATGATTGCCTGTGCGGGATATTACGATTACCTCGAAGGCAAATTTACCTCCGATGACTTGGTTCCATTTGTTGAAACTACACTGGCATAAAATGTATGATAAGCATCTTACAGCAAATAGAGCAATACCTAATTAGGAATAACCAAGCTTTAGCAGTTGCCGAAAGTTGTACTGGCGGACAACTGGCGGTAGCAGTAACATCTATTGCTGGTAGCTCAAAATGGTTTGCTGGCGGTGTTGTTGCTTATACTATTCCCTTGAAGGAAAAACTGTTGGGGGTAAAAGCTGAAACTATAAATAAGTATGGTGTTGTAAGTGCCGAGGTTGCTACTGAAATGGCATTGGGCATAAAGCAAAAAACTAATGCTGGCTTAGCAATTTCTACTACTGGTATTGCGGGGCCAACTGGTGGCGACGCTAATAATCCAATAGGAACAGTATGGGTTGGTGTAGCATATGGTAAGCACTGCTGGGTGCATTGTTTCCATTTTTCGGGTAGCCGTTTGGCTGTTCAGGCTCGGGCTACTGAAGAAGCTTTTTCTTTTGCTTTAGTATGTGTAAACAAAGCCGTAAACCTTAGGGGATAGTACAATATAAACTACATCATTAAAACAAGTAATAAAAAAGTTCAAAGCAAACAATAATCCGATAATTTGGTATGAATAAATCTTCGAAGTACATATCTATTCTATCCATCTTTGTTATAATAGCCTTCGTGGGAGTGAATAACCTTTTAGCTCAAGGAGGATATGCTTCTAAGGGAAGCTACTACTGCAAAGTGGGATTAGAGTACGAACGTTTTACTAATGTTACGTTAGGTACACATTGCCCGGTTCTGCTTACTGTAGAACCAAATTCACCTGCAGCAATTGCTGGTCTTAAGGTGGGCGATTTTATCGAAAAAATTAATGGACAGAGTACATCCAAGCTTAGCGACGACCAAATAAACGCTCAGCTTCTTGCCCGCGATAGTAATGGTGGCGATGTTCAACTTGAAGTATCGAACTTTGGTTATTCGCACAAGTCCGTTTCACTTACTCCATTTTGTTTAGGGTGTGGTCGGTTAGACGAATCAATGCTCGTAGACGCATTTTCGTTTTATAGCCTTGAAGATGCCTCTGCGCGTGTAATATCATATCCATTTACAACTGCGGGCGATAGCGAGTATAATTATAATGACGTAAAGAATTACACCTTTTCGGCAACTTCTCTTCAAGCATCGAATACAAATGAATCGGCAATTGTGAAATATATATCCGAACAGCTCGATGCTAAAGGGCTTAAATCGAACTCAAGCAAAGCCGATATTGTAATTGATTATTACTATACCGTGGCAAAGAATAGCCATTATAGTGAAGAGATTAAAGGAAAAAAGGCAAAACCTCAAGGTTGTTACCGCTACGATTACAATGCTAAAACAATTAAGCGATTACCTCTGTTAAATGCAGGTGAGGATATGCGTTTAGCTCCTTATATCTTAACTTTTGGTATTTCAATTTTTGATGCGAATAACAAGGATGTTGTAATTTGGAGTAGCGAATCAGTTGAGTTCCTTACTGAGGAATTTCCTGTTGGTGAGTATGCTCGTATGGCAATTCCAACTATGTTGCTTCAATTCCCTGCAGTTCGCTACAATGGTAACCTCAAATTACGTGTAGTAAATAAGTGCTATAACTACACTGGGGTTATTTACGATGCAAACGATATGGCTCAAATTGCTCAAATAGCAAAAGGATCACCAGCCGAGAAAGCTGGGTTAAAATCAGGAGACAGAATTATATCAATCAACGGAAAGTTTATTGATAAGGCAAATGAGTTAACGGCTGCATATCGCAACTTTGTGAAAGAAACTATCGTTTACCGCGATGAAACGACTATGTTTACCGATAAAAAAGGCGTTAAGCACTGTAGGTATTGGGCTGCTAAGGATTATGAAAAGATAGCCTCGTTTATTGCAAAGAAAAAATACAAAACGGTATTTTCGTACTTGTTTGCTTTCCGCCCATACATAATTAAGGATTCTACAAATGGGATAGGTAACGATAAGATAAGCTTCGAAATAAACCGTAATGGCGAGCTTATGAACATTACTATAACTCCTATACTACTCAAAAATAATTACGTTTCACTCGATTAATAACATCAATCATTAAAACAACATACTTAACGATATGAGCAAACTAGCCAATCCCCCAGTTGTTCGTTTTGCCCCAAGCCCTACAGGTCCTTTACATATTGGTGGTGTTCGAACAGCCCTTTATAACTATTTATTTGCTCGTCACAATGGCGGAAAAATGCTTTTGCGTATCGAAGATACCGATAGTAAACGCTTTGTTCCGAATGCCGAGGTCTATATTATAGAGGCATTAAATTGGCTTGGAATAGAAATAGACGAAGGTGTTGGTGTTGGTGGCGATAACGGTCCGTATAGGCAAAGCGAACGGCGCGATATTTACCGTAAGTATGTTCAGTTATTGCTCGACAATGGTACTGCTTACAAGGCTTTCGATACCCCTGAGGAACTCGAAGCTAAGCGTTCTTCCGCCCCAAATTTTCAATATGACGCCTCAACACGGCTTTCTATGCGGAATAGCCTATCACTTTCGCCTAGTGAAGTAGAAGCACTCGAGGCTAGTGGTGTACCTTTTGTTGTTAGAATAAAAATTGAGCCAAACGAGGAAGTTGAGGTAACCGACTTAATACGAGGTCGTGTGATTATTAATTCCTCCATACTTGATGATAAAGTACTTTACAAAAGTAGCGATGACTTGCCCACTTATCATTTAGCAAACATTGTTGATGATCACTTAATGGGTGTTACCCATGTAATACGTGGGGAAGAGTGGTTGCCAAGTGCCCCTTTGCATAAGCTTTTGTACCGAGCCTTTGGTTGGGAGCAACAAATGCCACAGTTCGCACACCTAGCTCTTCTGTTAAAACCCGATGGCAATGGAAAGTTATCGAAGCGTGATGGTGATCGTTTAGGGTTCCCCGTTTTTCCTCTTGAATGGCGTGACCCTGAAAGTGGTGCTATTTCAAATGGCTATCGTGAGTCGGGGTATTTGCCTGAAGCCGTAGTTAATTTTCTCGCTTTATTAGGCTGGAACCCTGGCGATAATCGCGAAGTGATGACCATAAGGGAACTAATCGATGCATTTTCGCTCGAAAAGTGTAGTAACAGTGGAGCCAAGTTTGATTTCGAAAAGGGTAAGTGGTTTAACCATCATTATCTTCAACAAGCTGAACCAAGCATGCTCGCGAACTTTTTAGCTCAGCAACTTTCCGAGCATGGTGTAACTACACAACTAAATCTTGAGGAAATTGCCTTGCTCGTACGTGATAGAATTTCACTTCTTCCTGAACTTTGGGAGCAGACCTCTTTCTTTTTTGTTGCACCCACTAGTTACGACGAAAAAACTCGCAAAAAAAGATGGAAAACAACCAGCCCTACAGAAATGCAAGTTGTTCGGCAGGCTTTAGCTAACGAAACCGATTATTCCCCGAATAGAATCGAAGCTTTGCTTAACGAAGTTATTGCACAAAATAATTATGGTGTTGGTACCGTTATGAATGCACTTCGTTTGTTGCTCGTAGGTATGCCTAAAGGTCCACATCTTCACGATATTATTTCAATACTGGGTAAGAACGAAACTTTACATCGGATCGATTGTGGTATTATTGCCCTTAGTTAGTACTTCTTCTTATACCATACAAACTCGTCCTTTTATCCCATACTGCTTTTTAGTAGTATGGGATTCATTTTGTAACTTTGCTCAAAGCGATTGAGCTTAAAAAAACGATATAGCTTAGGAAAGAACATGAAAATAATACTTATAGGATATGGACAAATGGGGCGTGCAATTGAACAAGAAGCTCTGTTGCAAGGCCACGAGGTGGTAGCTATTTACGATCTTAAACGCAAGCCCTTTGCCGAGGAAACTCAGTTACCCGAAGCTGATGTGTGTATTGAATTTACTTCGAGCGATGTTGCCTATCAAAATTGCGTTCATGCAATGGAACTCGGTTACCCAGTGGTTTGTGGTACTACAGGCTGGAACGAAGGAGTTGACGAATTACGTAGAATTGTTCCTTCGAAAGGTTGGACTTTCTTCCATGCTTCAAACTATAGTATTGGAGTAAATATTTTGTATGTTCTTAATCGGCGATTGGCACAACTAATGAATAAAACCGAAGGCTACCGTCCTGAAATTGAAGAGGTTCATCATATCAATAAAAAGGATGCTCCAAGCGGAACTGCAATAAAGCTAGCAAAAGCCCTTGTTGAGGAAAGTAAATACGCTCACGATTGGGTGTTTCAGCGTTCCGATGTACAAGTAAATGTGGGTATCGAAGATCCAAACGTTGTTCCCGTTAGTGCTGATCGTGTTGGAGATGTCGCGGGTTTGCATCGCATCACTTATAAAAGTGCGAACGATAGAATTACCATTGAACATGAAGCCTTTAATAGGCGTGGTCTTGCAAAGGGAGTTTTATTGGCTGCAAATTTTGCTATTTCGCACCATGGCGTACTTCAAATGGAGTCGTTACTTGGTTTGGATACGGCAACATCAAAACAACAATAACCCGAAGATTTAAGCAGTTTAGCAAGCTAAATATATTATATGAGAACACTAAAAGCATCGGGTAAGCCCGTTACTAAAAAACGTATCATAATCGGTAGTATCGTAACCTTTCTCTATATCCTTTTTTCAGTTTGGGCTGGTTGGGGATGGTTTATTTTACTGCCACTGGTGGTTGACTACTACTTCCTTGGATATATTAATTGGGGCTGGTATCGAAGTATAAAAAATAAAGCTTTACGTGCTGTGGTTTCGTTGTTCCTCGATATTCTTTTTGCTGTAATTGCCGTAAGCTTGCTTAGCATCTTCTTTTTCCAAAACTTTACTATTCCCTCTTCATCGCTTGAAAAAACTTTACTCACAGGCGACTATTTATTCGTGGATAAGTTGCACTATGGTCCACGCATGCCCATGACGCCAATAGCTATACCTCTTACTCATAATACGTTTCATGGAAAAAAGTCGTACTCCGATAAGCCCCTGCTCCCATACAAGCGTCTGAAAGGTTTTAGCCATATAAAACGAAATGATATTGTTGTTTTCAATTTCCCTGCTGGTGATACTGTAGCTTTACTTCAGCCTAATCCCGATTATTACACACTTATTGCTATGCATGGTAGGGATGCGGTATGGAATAACCCCCAAATATTTGGGAAAATAGTCTATCGCCCTGTTGATCGGCGTGACCATTATGTAAAACGTTGCGTTGGTCTCCCTGGCGAAACACTCGAAGTTCGCGATAATACTGTATATATAAATGGTGAGGCACAACCTTTCCCCGCAAAATCGCAACACAATTACAACATACTCGTAAAAAAACCAGGTTTAAGCGATGCCGACCTTGATAAGCTTGGAATAAGTATGGACGATAGGCAATTCCTTTTTCTTAATGAATCAAATAGGGAGATGCTTTATCCTCTTCACCTTGTTTTACCTGATGATAACTTGGATGATTATGTACTTTATCATATGCCTCTTACTCACGATATGTTCAAAGCTCTCGATAATGATAAGCAGGTCGTTAGTATGATGATTGAGCCAGATCCCCAGGGTTGGTATACTTATCCTCTTGATGGAAATTTTGGGTGGTCTCGTGATAATTATGGTCCTATTCTTATACCGAAAAAGGGACTGACTATTACACTCGACCGTAAAAACTTAGCGTTATATCGCCGTTGTATTGTGGCTTACGAAGGGCATAGCCTTTCTACCAACTCAAACGATAATATTTTAATTGATGGCAAAGTTGCTCATACCTATACTTTTGCCATGGATTACTATTTTATGATGGGTGATAACCGCCACAACTCTGCTGATAGCCGTTCGTGGGGGTTTGTTCCTGAGGATCATGTTGTGGGTCGCCCAGGCTTATTATGGCTTTCGCTTAATAAGGATAAAAAATTGTTCAGTGGTAAAGTACGTTGGAGCAGAATGTTCCATATAATTAATAAGTAAGCCTGTTTGTATGCCAATATTGTTAAGTACGGCTTACTTACCCCCTATTTCGTACTTCAAATTGATCTATGATTTTGGTGCCGAGTGTATTCTCGAAGCTTGCGAAACTTTTCAAAAGCAATCCTTTCGGAACAGAAGTCGTATTATTACTCCTCAAGGTGTAGCCGATTTAGTTATTCCGCTTGAGCATGGTGCCAATAATAAACCAATTCGCGAAGTTCGTATTTCCGAGCATAACCAATGGCGCAACAGGCATTTGCAAGCTATTATAAGTGCTTACGGAAAAACTCCTTTTTTTGAATACTATATCGATGATATCGCCCCTTTATATGAAAAGGAGCGGTATCATTTTCTTTTTGATTTAAACCTTGCTATTACACAAACACTATTATCGTTACTTCACTTACCTAACCGGCTTTCGTTATCAAATAATTACACCCCTTATAACGAGGGTAACCCAAACGACTTTCGACAACGAATACACCCCAAACAAACGCTAAATAATGGTGTTTTTTCATGTCCTCCATATTACCATCGATTCCCCATCGGTAAGGAATACTTACCTTCGGGGCTAAGTATAATCGATCTTCTTTTCAATATGGGTACTGAAGCCTTACTTGTGCTTAAACATGCAAGGTTTAGCGTGTCTTGTAACGCAAAGTAATATTTTTGAAAGAGTTTTTTATTTAATTGCCAAGTATAGCATTGCTGACGGAGTGTGTTAGAGACTCGCTACAAAGGTTTCATACAAAGACCACATAACGATAATGCTGGTTGTGTGGAAAGGGTGTTTTTCGGTGGTCGTGAGGTTTTTTCTACCTTTGCCGAAGAATAACAATTGAACATTTATGGTAACTAAAAAACTACTCCTAATTATGTTGGCATGCTTAATGCCATTTGCAATGCTGGCGCAAAGCAAAGTACATTACGTAAAACAAGGAGCCACGGGGCAAGGTACAAGTTGGAACGATGCTATGGGCGATTTGCAAAAAGCTATCGACCTTTCATCGCCTGGCGACGAAATTTGGATTGGCAAGGGAACTTACCATCCCACAAAACTAATTAACCCCAAAGTGAAAACTTCAATGGCGTTTATCCTTAAGAATGGAATAACACTTAGAGGTGGTTTTGATGGGGAAGCGGTTGCTGAACAACGCAAAACAGAAACTGTTGATGGGCATGCAGGCAAGCTATTTCTGAATAAAACTATTCTAAGTGGTGAACTTTCGGGGAGTGAGGCTCAATGGTCTTGGCAATTAGCTGAGGGGTCATCATATCGGTATGAATGGAAAATCGAGGGGAACAACAAAAATGCAACGCATGTTTTATATGCCGATCCATCGAAACCGCTCACACAAAAGGTTACTATCGATGGAATCGTTATTACTGGCGGTAATGCCAACCAGTATAAAGTGTATGCTGGCGGAGCAGCTTTAATTGCTAATGGTGAGGTAGAACTTACTAATTGCATCATATATCATAATAATGCTCATAATAAGGTTGAAGGTCGTTTGTTTAACGGAGGAGCTGTAACACTTTTGGGGGGTAATGGAAAAAGCGTAGTAAGCAATTGCTACTTTTATGCTAATCAGGCTTTTGCTTCGTATGAGCGAAGCCAAGGTGGAAGTCTTTACCTCGAAGGTGGAAGTGTTTCGAATTGTACATTTAGCCAGTCGGTAAGTGCCGATGGAGGTGG
>JASBZJ010000082.1 GCA_029983495.1 Porphyromonas sp. | reverse complement strand
CTTTAACTGCTCGGAGGAAAACATTACAGAGGTTGACCTTAGTAAATGCCCAACCCTTGAAATGTTTGCCTGTAGGTATAACCCAATAACTGCCATTACGGTAAAAAATCTCCCCAGCTTAAAGCTTGTCGATATCGAAGAAAGCCAAGTTAGTAAACTAACCCTCGAAAACTTGCCTAAGTTAAAGGAGCTAAACTGCCGAAAAACAAAGCTTGCTGAGTTACCTTTGAGCAATATTAGTAGTGTGGAAATATTGGATTGCGACAGCTGTGCTATAAAAACGCTCGACATACAGCCATTACCGAACTTAATAACCTTAAATTGTACAGGCAACCCCTTATCAAAACTCGAGGTGGGCAAGGCTGAAAAACTTCTTTCGATAGAGTGCCATGAAGGTGAACTCACCGCAATTGACGTATCGAAGGCAAAAGCATTAAAGCAACTTTCGCTTGATAATAACAACATTAAGGCACTCGATGTAAGTATGCTTAATACCTTGCAGATTATTGAACTGCAAAAGAATGCACTCGATACAATTGCCTTGGGTACTCAAAATAATCTTACACACCTTAATGTAAGCGAAAATGCGCTTGGTTCGTTGGACTTAGCAAATGTTCCCAATATTGAAATGCTCTTTTGTTCGACAAATTACTTGAAGGAACTCGATTTTTCGGCATTAAAAGCAGCTTACGTAATCGAATTCTTCGAAAACGAGTTGAGCGATTACTCCATGAATAAAGCTATCAATAGCTTACAAAAAGCAAATACAGCCAAAGGCGATACTTATTTTGTACCTGTAAATACCGCTAATGGACTCGAAACGCAACGCCTAACACCCGAACAAATTAAAAAGGCCGTAGCTTTGGGGTAGCGAGTGTTGGACTATAAGGATCGTGAGTACGCCCCTTATAAAGGCGAGGATTTCGACCCTAATGCAACGAAACATGTATCAAGGGTATCGGTTTCTCTTTATCCGAATCCAACATCGCAAGTAGCTTATCTTTCGGGAGCTGAACCTCAAAGCGAAGTAGTTATTTTTACTGCTACTGGCGAAGTGCTTTATCGAACCCAAACATCACTTCAGGGTACTGCTCAGCTTTCGTTCGAATCCTTTAGTACAGGAAGCTATTTTGTAAAGGTCGGCGACGAAGTTGTAACATTGTTTGTAAAGTAAGTCTTTATATACACAAATAAAAACATACTAGGCTTTAAGCTTAGTAGGTTTTTTTTATTTCAGTCAAGATGGATATTGGTTAGATTGTTCCTAGGGGAGGGAGAACATCCTTTTTTATTTCTTTGTCGATTTCTTCGCAACTCAGTTGTTTTGTATTGAAGAACCAGTCGTAAGCATGGTATTTCCCATTTTCGCCTGTTGACCGTTCGCGAGCATGCTCCATGGTTGCTGCCGGGGGAACAATAACATCGTCACCTGGTTTCCAGTCGGCTGGTAGTGCAACACCAAATTTATCAACAGTTTGTAACCCAATAAGGATGCGACGGATTTCGTCGAAGTTACGCCCCAACGACATGGGGTAGTATAGTATAGTACGAATTTTGTCCTCAGGGTCGATAAAGAACACAGCGCGAACCGCAGCAGTTGTACTTTCACCAGGTTGTATCATTCCGTATTTATTGGCAACTTCCATCGATACGTCAACAACAAGGGGAAATTCTACACGCATTTCCTTGTGTCCATTCCAATCTATTTTTTCTTCAATGGTGCGTAACCATGCAATATGGCTTTGTAATCCATCAACCGAAAGTCCTACCAATTGACAGTTAAGCTCTTCAAACTCAGTGTTTCGGTGTGCGAAAGTAATAAACTCGGAGGTACAAACTGGGGTAAAATCGGCAGGGTGGCTAAAAAGAATTTTCCATTTACCTGCGTAGTCCTGTGGGAAATGAATTTGCCCAACTGTTGTCATTGCCGTGAATGAAGGGGCAGGGTCGCCTATACGAGGCATGGGATTGGGAACATTGTTTTCTGTCATAGTTCTTTGTCGTCAAGTTAATATTGTTCTTATTACTTTTAATTTGCTTCACGGACTGTAGGAATGTATTATCCCTACATTAGCTACATAAGCAAAGATACAAAACTTAATGCCATAAACAGTCTCTTTTGTTTACAATAATAGACTAATTCTATTAAGGTATTAGTTATTGGAGGTGCAATAATAAAAGGCGGTTACGGAATAGAATAGAGCTGATGAAGAACTTCGTTACTTTTAAGTTCGCCAAAAGGGGCAACGTGAATTCGGTAGAAATATAGTAAAAGCTCGATAATGCGCCTTCGGTCGTTTCGAGAAAGGTTATAAAGGTGCATGTTTCGGTAGTTAATGCGAGCGAATTGCTTTAGAAAGGTTGCTTCGGGTGGGGACAGGCATACCCCCCTTGGGGAAGAAGAGAAGGAAACATCGGATAGGCTAAAGTATTCCTTGCCACGAAAACTGTTAAGTATTTCCTGCCATTTAGGGGCAACTCCGCTAGTTGTAAGAAGTTGGAACAGAAAGGCGATATGAAAGTTTTCGATGCCTTTATTGCACCCCTCGAGTGTGTTTAGCGATGTTGAAATAAAGTTGTAGTAATTAGGGTCGCAACTACTATGACGAAGTATACGGTTTAGTACATCGGCAAGAAAAAAGCAAAGATCCCGTTTTACAGGGTGACCTATAATGCTCAAGCGGATGGGCGATGGAGAAGCATCGCGTATGGTTTGAATGTTTCGGGTTTCGCGATGGTCCGCAATAAGGTGTAGTTCGCTTAGGGGGAAGACCATGCGCCTTAAGCGGTCGGCAAGGCTATTTTTTCGTCCTTCGAGTGGTATGCGGTAAGTAACAAAGCCAGCCTCGTTTGTAAGGAGGTTGGCTAAAGCATACTTATCGCTATAAGGAGTTTTGGAAAGTACTATAGCTTTGGTTGAAATAAGCATTATAAATGAAGTATTGCTCCTGCAAAGCTAATTCTATTTTCCTAGTTTACTAAGTACGAGGCTTGCAGCCTTTTGTTCTGCTTCCTTTTTAGTATGACCACTTCCATCGCCCCATTTTTTATTGTCGACGTATACTTCAGCATAAAAACCGCCTTGGGAGCTTCGTTCTTTAGCGGATGTACGGTACTCGAGGAGGCGATTCTTTTTGTCGGCCCAGCTTTGAAGCTCACCTTTGAAGTTGCGTCCAAAGTCCTGCGATTCGTGTTTCTTTTCAAAGTATAGTGGCAAAACTTTATCAACAATAAAGCGTTCAACAATCGAGAAGCCTCTATCGAGGTAAATGGCACCGATAAGGGCCTCGAGAGCATTGCCGTTTGCATCTTTTCCGTAAAGAACGTGGTTGTGTGGCGGGAAAAAGTGGCTTAAGCCAAGTTCTTCGGCTATGCCATTGCTTACTTGCCTACTTACTATATGTGCTTTAAGTGCTGATAGTTTACCTACAGGGTCGTTAGGGCGTGTACGATAAAGGTGTTTTGTTACAAACATTCCTAGTATACTATCGCCTAGGAATTCTAAACGGTCGTTGGTTGCAATGCCATTGGGATCCTCCTCGCTCCGTAAAGCGGGGTCGGTAAATGCTAGCTGGTATAAGCTAAGTTTTCGTGGTTTAAAACCGAGCATTCGTGCCAATGCACGGCTATCAATTCTGTTGTCAGGTTTCTTGGTAAAAAGTCTCATGATGTTGCCCATAAAGACTATAATAAATATCAAAAAAGGAGCCTCGCAAAGTAAGCAACAATTGCGAAAGCTCCCTCTTGGGGAGGAACGGTACATAGCAGTTCAGTAAGCGTACCTTCTGCCTGCTTATGTACAATTATAGTTAGTTATAGTAATACGCAAATAGTAGTGTATGTTGCTATACTATAAGTTATTGCTTGTACTTTTTGAAAACAGTACTAGCATTATGCCCACCAAACCCAAAGGTATTGGAAATAGCAACATTTACTTCGCGTTTTTGTGGCTCGTTAAAAGTAAAATTGAGCTTGTAGTCGATTTCAGGGTCGTTATCGCCTTCCTCGTGGTTTATAGTTGGGGGAATAATATTTTCCTGAATTGCCTTCACCGTAGCAAGAGCTTCAATAGCCCCTGCAGCACCGAGCAGGTGCCCCGTCATCGATTTTGTGGAACTTAAATTAAGCTTGTAAGCGTCCTGACCAAATACATCAAGTATGGCCTTAACTTCGCTTATATCGCCCACCGGGGTTGAAGTTCCATGGAGGTTAATATAATCAACATCGCTAGGTTTAAGCCCAGCATCCTCTAATGCTCGGCGCATTACCAGCTTAGCTCCAAACCCTTCAGGGTGGCTAGCTGTAAGGTGGTATGCATCAGCCGAGAGACCAAAGCCAACCACTTCAGCATAAATTTTAGCCCCACGAGCCAGAGCATGCTCAAGTTCCTCAAGGATAAGTATGGCAGAACCTTCGCCAAGCACAAACCCATCGCGACTATTACTAAATGGGCGACTTGCTTTTTCGGGTTCATCGTTACGTGTAGAGAGTGCATTTAATGCTGAGAAGCCTCCAACTGCCGAAAAAGTTATTGTGGCTTCGCTACCACCAGCAACAATCATCGAGGCTTTTCCTAAACGGATAAGCATAGTAGCATCGATAAGCGCATTTGTTGATGAGGCACAAGCCGACACAACAGCATAGTTTGGTCCACGGAATTCATATTCCATCGAAACAAAACCCGAAGCCATGTCGCTAATCATTTTGGGCACAAAGAAGGGGCTAAAGCGTGGTCCACGCTCGGGGTTATAACCTTTTATCTCTTGTTCAAGGGTTTCAAGCCCGCCAATTCCAGCCGAAATAATAACCCCAACGTTATCTTTGTCGAGGGTTTCTAAATTCACGCCACTATCTTTAACTGCTTCGCGAGCAGCAACTACGGCAAGTTGCGAAAACCTGTCGTAACGGCGAAGGTCTTTACGGTCGAAATGGGCAAGTGGGTCGAAGCCTTTTACCTCACAGGCAAACTGTGTTTTAAACTTCGAAGCATCGAAGTGGGTAATGGGCCCTGCTCCACTTTTGCACTTTAAGAGGTTTTCCCAAGTCTCGGGAGCTGTATTACCCAAAGGCGTTACAGCCCCCAAGCCTGTTACTACTACTCTTTTTAAATCCATTGAATCCATTGTGGTATGGCTAAAGTAATATTGGCAAGCCGATTAAATGTGGGATTCTACGTAGCTTATAGCTTGACCTACAGTTTCGATCTTCTGTGCCTCTTCATCGGGGATAGTGATATCGAATTCCGATTCGAGAGCCATGATGATTTCAACAGTATCCAAGGAGTCAGCACTGAGATCGGTTCTGAAGTTTGCATCCATGGTTACTACGGAAGGTTCAACGTTCAGTTTATCTACGATCACGTCAACTACTTTGTCTTGAATTTCTTTCTGTGTCATTGTCTTACTCACTTTATTAGTCCTGTCAATACAGCAAGGAACGAGCTATTTGCCGTTATGGATTCAATCACTTTGCTTCAGGCATCGTAATCGAGTGGCTATAAGCTCACTTTCCATTACCTTTGCGCAAAGGTACAAATATTTTTTCGGAGAAAAACAATTGTATGGCTCATACGGATGACAAATGTAAACGCAAGGGGGTAGCATCGTTCCCTATTTCGTTGCGTCGCGAAGCACGGATTGCAATCTTCGCTAGTGGTAATGGAACAAATGCCGGGAATATAGCCAAGTATTTTGCTACTAAACCGATAAAGGTTTCGCTAATTGTTGCTGATAACCCTTCGGCAGGTGTACTCGAGCGTGCAAACAAATTGGGAATCGAAACCCTAATTGCTACACGAAGTGATATTGCAGAGGGTAATAGTTTAGTTAACGAGCTAAGCAAGCGTGGTATAACCTTGGTTGTACTAGCGGGTTTTTTAGGCAAGGTCGGTACTCCCCTATTGACAGCATTTCCTAAACGTGTTTTAAATATTCACCCTGCACTTTTGCCAAAATATGGAGGTAAGGGGATGTATGGCGAGCATGTTCACGAAGCTGTAATTGCACATAACGAGTGTATTAGCGGAATAACCATACACATAGTTGATGAACAATATGACCACGGGGAAACACTTTGCCAAGTTTGTTGCCAAGTTTTTCCAAATAATGATTCGCCCGAAACCCTAGCCGAGCGAATACACCGGTTAGAGTATATATATTATCCTGTTGTAATAGAAGATTATATCGAACGAACGCATTAATAGGTTATTGAAAGAGCTTTTCCATTGATAAAGCAAAAAGGCTCGTTCCTATTTATAGCATTATTGTAACGAACCCCTTCGCTCAAGGGGTTCGTTATATTTATTGTTATCCTCGGCCATAATTTGTATTCTATTCCAACGAAAAGAAAGTAATATACCCCCTGTTAAAAAATAGATGTATGCCGAAAAGCATCGCCAAATAACTGCTACAATTAAAGCGATTTGTGTTGACCCAAAGAAGTTCCCATATAAACCTTGAAACATATATTCAGCAAAACCACTTCCGCCAGGTGTTGGCATTATCATCGAAAGCATCCATATAACAATTTGCTCAGCGTATGCGACTGATAAAATCGAGGCTACTCCCGTATCAAAAGAGTTCGGTAACGCAAAACCATATATTAGGCATACGGCTATAGCAAACCGTGCACACCAAGTAATTGCGGTTAACAGCAGTAGCCCCAACCAATGTTTTAATGAACGATCCCCTAGTTGTTTTGATGCAATAAACAAGTCGTCGGATATTTTTTCTACATGCGAACTATATTTGCTAAGGAGCCTACGTTTAGATAGCCACTTAACAAAACCCGAAAGGATTTGAGGCTTAATAAATAGTGCAATGAACAACACCGTACTCCATACCCCAACTATAAGGGTTATGAGGTAAAAGGCCATTCGGAAGCTCGAAGCCAAAAGCGAAATCCTGCCAAATAATTCTGCACCAGTAGATAGAATTATTACCCCTAACGACAATAAAAATAGGAGTAGTTGATCCAGAAAAAGTGCCGAAAAGGTTATTGCGGTGGCTTTACCTGCACGGACGCCTTCGGTAGAAAGGAAAAGAAAAAGTACAGCACTGCCACCAACCGATGAGGGGGTTGCCGCCGAAGTGAACTCCATCATTTGCTGAACCCGAATGCCTCCTCGTAGCGAGAGTTGATTATCGGAAAGCTTGCGGAAGCGCAACCCCATTGCCCAGTTTTGTATAACCATGGCTATCAATGCTAATGCAATTCCAACTATAGTTTTTATGCCAAAGTGAAAACTTTTAAATGCTTCGGGATGAAAATCTTCGCTGAAAAGAATCCATACTACAAGCGTGGTAATGCATAGGGGAATTGCAATACGCCACCCCATATTGTTGTTCTTCCTTTTTTTGGGCATTGCTAGTATGGATTATTTCTTTTCAGCAGAATATTTTTCAATAAGCATTTGGTAACGTTCATTTACTTGCTTTACAACTTGTTTCCAACTTTCTGATAGTGTTCGTTTTGCCATCAAACCCGTTTCGGAAAGCTTTTGTGCATCTTGTAAGATCAAACGAATTTTGTTGGCATAATCCAGGGGCGATTCGTTTGCAATATAGCCGTTGTACCCATCCTTAATGGCTGCGGCAGCTGTGCTATTGGCTATAAGTAGGCTTGGGGTTTCCATCGCTGCGGCTTCGCGGAATACAAGGCCCCATGTATCGTAATAAGAGGGGAATAAAAAAAGGTCAGCTGCAGCGTAATATGCGGCTAAGCGATTGCGATCGAATATGGGACCAATAAAATCAACCTTATCGGCGATACCTAATGTCTTTGCCTGTTCTCTAAATTCTTGTAACCCATAACCTTCTCCAATCGAAATCATTTTATAGGGGAACGAACCTAATTGCTGGAGGCTATGGAGTATGAACGGAATATTTTTTTCGCGGATTTGTTGTCCCACAAAAAGGAAAAGGGGGAGTTGTGGGGGAATCCCTAGTTCGTTGCGGAGTTCGTTGCGGAGTTCTTTAGCATCATTTCGGCTGGCCAGGTCATCACCATTCGGCATAATAACTGGTTGTTTGCCTTTGTACCCATATTGGTAGAGGGTTTCGAGTACACCTTCCTGCGGAACCCATACCTCATCAGCTTCTTCAAAAAACGAAACGATGTTTTTAATTATAAGGTCAACAATCGCCCGATTGGGTATTACACGCTCAAAGTCGTAACGGAACTTCGAGTGAAAGGTAGCAACAAAGGGGATTTTTTTTCGGGTTGCAAGATTCTTTGCTAACTTGCCCGATGAAAAAGGGCAATGGGCATGTGCCAGTGCTATTTCGCTCTTTCCCAATTCTCGCAATTTGGTAAGCGAAAAAAGATTTGTTCCGAAGCGATAGGGTTTACGAAAAGGAACGGGTAACGAAGGGTAGCGAACAAGTGTGTAGGGAAGCGGAGGTGTGTTTTCGCTTTCGTTGTTATACGTTTCGGGTGTAACCACAAATACATTATGGCCAAGTTCGCTAAGGTGTTGAGCGTAGTTTTCAACACATATACTTACGCCATCCACTACAGGCGGGAAGCTTTCGTTGAATAAACCAATTGTCATAGGTGTTTTGCTTTTGTTATTTTGGTGTTCGACTGTATAGGAAAATAGCAATAGCCGAATATAAAATATTGGGTAGCTGTGCAGCAAGCCATGCGGGCATATCACCCGAAACAGCAAAGGCTGCCGTAACAGTCATAAATAATATATAGGTAAAGCTCAGGGCAATACCAATTGCCAGCGAAAAGCCCATACCTCCACGGTATTTGCGAGCCGAAAGCGAAACGCCAATTACTGTAAGGATAAAAGCTGCGAATATGTTGGCAATGCGTTTATGAAGTTCAACTTCGAAAAACTTTACGTTGCTTGCTCCTCTTGCTTGTTGTTTCCCTATTTGGCTTATAAGCTGAGGGGTAGTAAGGTTTTCGGCATCAATAGCAGCAACTAAAAAATCGCTTGGTTTTATGG
>JASBZJ010000081.1 GCA_029983495.1 Porphyromonas sp. | reverse complement strand
CATTAGCATTTTGTTCGTAATTACCGTTCTTATAGATTTTTTGTTGCTTTAGGTAACTTATCATCGCCTATGATTGAAAATCGGTTTACTTCAACCCCTTCGTTCGAAGTTGGGTGCCAGCTTACCCTTTTTCCTTTTTAATTAAACATATAAGTGGCTTAAAAGGCTTATATTTGCAATGTTGGAGAAATATTTCCGTAAAAACAAAAGCTTACTTTATAGTGTAACGTAAAACAGTAATAATAGATTTGTAAAATACGAATGAACATGAAGTTTAAAACGCTTTTACTAGCCCCAGTTGTTGGGCTTTTAGCACTTATGGCTATGCCTAACAATGCTAATGCTTGTACAGGCTTGCTTGTTGGTAAAAAAGCTTCTGCCGATGGATCGGTAATGATTACTTATGCTGCCGATTCGCACGTTCTTTATGGAGAACTTTACCACTGGCCTGCTATGGATCACCCTAAAGGGGCAATGCGAAAAATAATTGAATGGGATACTTATAAACCCTTAGGCGAAATACCCGAAGTAGCTCATACCTATGCCGTAGTAGGCAATATGAACGAGCATCAATTAGCAATAACCGAAAGTACTTGGGGCGGAAGGGAAGAGCTTGTTAACCCCGAAGGACTTATTGACTATGGTAACCTTATATATATTACATTGCAACGTGCTAAAACCGCACGCGAAGCTATTAAGGTTATGACCGATTTAGTAGAAAAATATGGCTACCACAGCAGTGGTGAAAGTTTTTCGATTGCCGATAAAAACGAAGCTTGGGTGCTTGAATTAATTGGTAAAGGACCTGGCCGTAAGGGTGCTGTTTGGGTAGCTATGCGCATACCCGATAATGCTATTTCGGGGCATGCAAACCAAGCTCGTATTCAGCAAATAAAATTCAACGATCCTGAAAATTGCCTTTATGCAAAGGATGTAATTGACTTTGCGCGCGAAAAGGGGTACTTTAAAGGCGCTGATAAGGATTTTAGCTTCCAAAAAGCTTTTAATCCATGGAGCTTTGGAAATCTTCGTGGTTGCGAGGCGCGTGTTTGGAGCTTTTTTAACCGATTTGCTGATGGTATGGATAAATACCTTCCATTGGTTATGGGTGATGTAACCCAACAACCAATGCCTTTGTATGTTATCCCTAACCGTAAAATAACGGTTGATGATATGCGCAATATGATGCGTGACCATTTTGAAGGAACACCTATGGATATGACTAAAGATATTGGTGCTGGCCCAAACAATGTGCCCTATCGTTGGCGTCCTATGGATTTTGAAGTTGATGGAAAAACTTACTTTAACGAGCGAGCGATTGCTACACAGCAAACTGGTTTTGTACTTGTAGCACAACTGCGTAATTGGCTCCCCGACGAGGTCGGCGGAATACTTTGGTTTGGTGTTGACGATGCTAATACCGCTGTGTTTACCCCAATGTATGCTTCTATTACCAAAGTACCCGAGTGCTATAGGCAAGGTAATGGCGATATGATGAACTTCTCGTGGACCAGTGCATTTTGGATTCACAATTGGGTTGCAAATATGGCTTATGCTCGTTACGACCTTATGATTGACGAAATACGTAGTGTTCAAAAAGGTCTCGAGCAAGGTTTTGATAAGTCGGTGAAGGATATGGATAATAAAGCTTTGGCTCTAGTAAAAGCTAATAAAGTTGCCGAAGCTAAGCAACTACTAACCAGCTACTGTGCCGAAACAGCTGTGGGTAGCACTGAACAATGGAAAAAACTTGGCGAATTCCTCCTAGTTCGTTATATGGATGGAAACCGTAAAAAAATGGAGAACGGCAAGTTTAAGGATAACGGCTTTGGTATGAGTGCCGGCCCCGACTTTCCTGGCTATAACGAACGCTATTACCGTAGCATTGTAAACGAAACTGGCGACAAATTCCTCACTAAGAATAGCGAAAAGTAATATCAAAAAACATAGTTCCCTACAAAGGAGTCCATTGTTTTATGGCATTTAGTTTTTAAATCCTAGGGGTACTACTATATGTGAACGGAAAGGTGGGCTTTTTTAGTCCGCCTTTTCATTATGTATTTCTTAATAAGCTTCTTGTTTTTCAAAGGTCTCGTAAAAGGAGAATGTGCTTCGATGATTCAAAAAATCAATTAATGAGAAGATAAAAATTAGATTATAGTAAGAAAAAGAATTACCTTTGGAAAACGAACGAAGAACCTTATCGGGCTACCGATTTTGCTTGATGTGATGGTAATAAGTTCCCGTAATTTACAATTGATGAACAGTAAGCCGGTTAATAACAAGTATGATACAGTATTCGCTTATAAAGAGAAAGAATTCACTGAAGCCTATCGAGGATATGTATGTAGTACAAACCAAAGCGAGTGGAAAAGTAACCCTTAACGAAATTGCTGAATCAATTGAAAAGGGAACAACCTTTACAAAAGGGGAAGTACAAGGAATAATCAATATTGTAGCACAGCATGTAACCGACGCTTTATTGGACGGCAATACTGTAGAACTGGGCGATTTGGGTACTTTTGAGGCTCATATTTCCGCTCATAGTACCACTTCGGCTAAAAGCTTTTCGATTCGTAAATATCTTCGTAGGGTAAATGTTCGTTTTTTGCCCTCGGTAGCTATGAAGCTTCGCCTAAAAAACGAAGCTGAATTCTGTAACCATACCCCTAGCGTATAAGCTTCTAATTTGCTTTATGGTTGGTATTTAGCTTGGTATATTGTTATTGTGTGCTTACTTTTTAAAAGGAAGAACTCATTTCGTAAAAAAAATTATACTATTAGCGGTTTTATAGTAGCCTATGGTGCAAACACCCGAATTTTGTAAATACAAGCCCTTGGCCGAAAGGATGCGTCCAACAAATCTAGCGGAATATGTTGGTCAACAACATTTGGTTAGTGCGGATGCTCCTATTGGTAGAATGTTAGCTATAGGGCAACTTACTTCGATGATTTTATGGGGACCACCAGGAGTTGGTAAAACAACTTTGGCGGAGCTACTATCTCAATCGCTTGATGCACCTTTTTATAAGTTAAGTGCTACGGCTAGTGGAGTTCAAGAAGTACGCAATGTACTAGTACAAGCCGAAAAGTCGGTTGAAGGGTTATTTGCAACTAAGAAAAGACCGATACTATTTATCGACGAGATTCATCGTTTTTCGAAGAGTCAGCAGGATTCCTTACTTGCAGCAGTGGAACGTGGTGTAATAACTTTAATTGGAGCAACAACCGAAAATCCCTCGTTTGAGGTAATTCGACCATTGCTTTCTAGGTGCCAAGTGTTTGTTCTTAAAAGTCTTTCAAGAGACGATCTTGGTATGTTGTTACAACGAGCGACCACAACCGACCCAATCCTTAAAGCCCGAAAAACCGTAGTTGAAGAGAGCGATAAACTTATAAGCTTTGCTGCTGGCGATGCTCGGAAAATGCTGAATATACTTGAAATGCTAGTTATTTCGACAAACGATACACCGCTTGTAATAAACGACTCGTTAGTTGAAGAAATGGCTCGAACGCAACCAGCAGCTTTTGATAAGGGGGGCGAAATACATTATGATATAGCCTCGGCAATGATAAAAAGTATTAGAGGTAGCGACCCCGATGCTGCACTTTACTGGATGGCTCGACTTATTGACGGAGGCGAGCCTCCACGATTTATTGCACGAAGGTTAGTAATATCGGCAGCAGAAGATATTGGTTTAGCTAACCCGCAAGCGTTGGTTATTGCTAATGCTGCTGCGCAGGCCGTTGAGTTTATTGGGTGGCCAGAAGGACGAATCCCTCTCGCCGAAGCAATTATTTATTTGGCTGGCTCTCCCAAAAGTAATAGTGCCTACCTTGCTATTGATAAAGCCTTAGCTTTTTGCCGTGACCACCAAAACTTGCCAGTTCCCCTACATTTACGGAATGCGGTAACTAAGTTAATGGGCGAAATGGGGTATGGCGAGGGGTACCAGTATCCTCACCACTTTCCCAAACATTATGTTCAGCAACAGTACTTACCTACCGAAGCTTTAGAAGAGCAATTCTATACGCCTCAGCAAGTTGGGGCTCCCGAACGAAATATTGTTGATTATTTGCAATTTATTGGTAAGTTTCCCCTTGCTAACAACGAAAAGAAAGGTGAAGAATAACCCTTATGTACGACAGAGAACTTTGATTAGCTAAAAGAAGAATATGAAAAAAAACAGCGTTATAAAGCAAGCATTGTTAGGTTCAATACTTGTTGCAAGTGTGTTTGTTGCATGTCGTTCAGTACCTATTAGTGGTCGAAAGCAACTAAACTTAGTCCCCGAAAGCACCATTACCGAGCAAAGTGTGGCTCAGTATCGCGAATTTGTAAATCAAATGCCCCATAGTAATGATGCAAAAAGTAATGCTCGTGTTGAGGATGTGTGTAAGCGAATTGCTATGGCAGCCGATAAGTTCCTTGCTGAGAACAATATTACCGACCAGCAAATGCAATGGGAGTTTACCCTTATAGCTGATAGGCGTGTAAATGCTTTTTGCATGCCTGGTGGAAAAATTGTGATCTTTACGGGTATACTTCCCCTCTGTAAAACCGATGATGAGCTTGCTACTGTAGTATCGCATGAAGTAAGCCACGCTATTGCACGCCATAGTAACGAACGTTTGAGTCACGAAGTGTTACGTCAGTTGGGGGGCAATATCCTTTCGATTGTTTCTTCTCGTCAGAATGCTGTTGTGCGTACGGTAATTAACCAAGCCTATGGCTTAGGTTCGCAGGTAGCAGTTATATTACCTTACAGTCGCCAACACGAGGTTGAAGCTGACCAAATGGGGCTTGCTTTTATGGCAATGGCTGGTTATAACCCTGAACATGCCATTACTTTTTGGCAAAAAATGGCGCAACAGGGCGATTCATCTACCCCCGAATTCCTAAGTACGCACCCAAGCGACGAAACACGTATCGAAAAGGTTAAGGAGTTCCTCCCCAATGCTATGCAATATTACCACCCCGTAAAGCCTGTAAAAGGAGCAAAGAATGGTAAGCCTGAGCAAAAGAAATAATATATAACATGAAACTACTCCTTATTAGTAACTCGGCTTCGCCTGGCGAAGCTTACCTCGAAAAACCTTCGGCTGATATTGCTACCTTTTTAGAAGGGGCAAAAGAACGCATCGTGTTAATCCCTTTTGCTGCCGTTACTTATAGCTTTGATGAATACGTAATTAAGGTAAATAAAGCCTTGGACGGTTATGGCATAAAAGTAACGGGTGTACACCAAGCCAAGGATCCTATAAAAACAATTAGCCAAGCTACGGCTGTAATTGTTGGTGGTGGTAATACATTTCAACTCTTAAAAATGATGCAAGAGGGGGGGATATTACAAGCCATACAGGAAAGAGTGAGGATGGGAATGCCTTATGTAGGCTGGAGTGCTGGGAGCAATGTAGCTAGCCCCACCATTTGTACAACAAACGATATGCCTATTGTTGAACCAATAAGTTTTCGGGCTATGAATTTTGTTCCTTTCCAAATAAATCCTCATTACCTAGATGCGCATCCTTCGAACCACGGAGGCGAAACGCGCGAACAACGTATCTTGGAATATATCGAAGCAAACCCAAATACGTACGTAATTGGTCTTCGCGAGGGCTGTAGGTTATTTATTGAGGATGGAAAAATCCGTATGGTTGGCGATAAACCTGCACGTATTTTTAAAAAGGGTATTACCCCTTACGAAGTAAAACCAACCGAAAGTTTCCAATTCCTTATGGAATAATTGTTGCTTACAAAAGGCTAAAATCATTTTTGTTTAACCTCTGTAGTGCATGTGTTTATACTTGTATGCCTACAGAGGTTTATTTTATGTACAAAAGAGGCGAGGGAGCTACTAAATATATGGTTAGTAAACTCCCTCGGTAACCAACTCGCCTACTTGCTCGTTTATAGAATACTCTTTTATAGTATAAGCTTAGTTACTTGGTCGCCAACCTTTATAAAGTAAATGCCATTAGGTAATGATTGGTACGAAATATTGGCTTGCCCTTGGCTATTAGTGGTGCTAGCTATTACAGCTTCGCCCATACTGTTGTATAAGTTTATACTGGTATTTGGGGCAAACCTGGCTAACACAAGTGTTTTTAGTGTTCTTATTTGCGTAATCTCGCCTTGTTCGAGCTGTATTTCACTGGCTTTGGTATAGGGTTCAAAGTCGAGAATTGAATTGTGTTCACCAACAACTTTTACCATTACCCAGTTCTTTTGTTTCATAGCCTTTATCTGTTCCGGATTTGCTCTGTTTGGATCCTTTACATTGGGATCCTGAACATCAGTAAAAACCAATAATCCCGATTCTTTATCGTATTGTTTATCGCAAACGGTATTAACAACGGTAGTAAATTCTTTTTCGCCGACCTGGTTCATTCGCATATCAACATGGAAGAGTTTCGGATTACCCGAAAAATCGAAGGTTGTAAGGTTATTGAAATAACAGAACAGAAGTTCGAGTTTACGGAGCTTTGTTAAATCGAGCGAAGCAATTTTGTTTCTGCTACAATTCAGTACTTCAACGGAATGACAGTCGCTAAGGTCAAGTTCTGTAATATCGTTTTCGAAGCACTCAAAGTCGAATATATCACCTTGAACACTAAACTGTTGGTTCTTTATGGTATAAGCAATAACCTTGTTGTTTTGGAAGTTTCCCTCAATACCTTCAAGGTGAACCTCCTCTAAACTCAACCCACTGGCAGGGCGTGCTTGCATGCGTAGATAGATTTTATCTCCCACTTTTTTAGTGGTTTTCATTTTTATAATGTTGTTGGTTTGAACTGGTGGAAGGTCGTTTTCGTCGGTTCCTTCATATTCTCTATAGCCTCCTTGGCTATACTTTTGTACAATCCAGTTTTTTTTGTACACACATTCGCTTCTTTTTCAAAGCTTTCGTCGAGTACACAAATGGTTGCTGTACTTTTGGTGTTGGCTCGAGGAATAAGCGATTCAATAACCTTTTCCATAGCTGTTTTATCGAGTTTATTTCCCGAACAATCGAGGTTTAAAAGGTATGTCGCATTCGAAAGGTCGATACTATTGATATCGTTTTTATAGCAATGGAACGAGGTAATATCACCGAATATAGTAATATCCTGCTTTTCAATAATATATTCGATGGGTTTGTAGTTTTGGAACTTTCCCTTAAGACCATCGATCGTAACACCACCTTCGGCATTAATTTTTAAATTAAGTTTTTCGCCTACTTTGCGGGTTGTATGGAAGGTAATACTGGCATCCTTTGACCCCTCGTATGTAATAAGTTGATTATTATCTCCTTTAATACCGAACACATCCCAATGTTTTGCGAGTAAAAGCTTCACTTGGCGTTTACTACATATATTATCGTCATTACCCTTTAGGTTAATAACCACAATTTTTCCTGGAGTAGTAGCCAACCGATCAGCTAAGGTATTGGTAACTTGCTCCATCCATTTTCCTGCAATTTTATTATTCGATATGTTCAGTTCTACAAGGTTCGTTAACGAGGAAAGGTCGATATCGGTAAGCTGGTTATTAGAGCAATCGACTATAGTAAGTTTTGTGTTCTTACTTAGGTCTAGCGATTGTAATTGCATTTTACTACAATTGAGGGAAACGAGTTCGGAATTACTACTAAGATTTAGCAATCGAATAGGGTTGTTGGCGCAGTTAAGTTCTTTAAGAACTTTATTATTGCGTGTAGCAAGAAAGGTTATTTGCTGTGAAGGCAATAAAAGTTTTTCAACATTGCCTTTAATAGCTAGTTTTTGCGATGTAATAGTATAGCTTTTTTTTCCTAGTGTTACCGCTGATTCCTTAACACCTTCGAGGGTTATTTTACCGTTGCCCTGTATTGTAAGTTCAATAGTGCTACCAACGGGTTTGCTGGTTTCGAAACTTATTGTACTTCCATCTTTATCATTGTTACCATTGGGGTCATCGCTACCTTCGTAACGTTCATATCCCACATCGGTTCGAGCTTTAACAATCCAGTTTTTCCCTTGGGCTTTTTCCACCAATGTTTTGCTACATTCGTTTAGGCATGTAACGCCACCCCGTTTTTCTATTGCGCCAAGTTCGCCAAAAAAGCTTGCAGTGGTACGGTCGGGTAGCGATTCAATTAACTCTTCCATAGCACGCATTTTTAATTTGTTTTGGTTGCAATAGATTCGGCTGATATTACCGCCTCGTGCCACTACGAGTTTTTCAAGTTGGTTATTTTGAACATAGAGGTACGAAAGAAGGAGGTTTTTCGATAGATCCAGTTGTTTTATTTGATTATTCTGAGCCTCGAGGTAATTGAGAGAAGGTGCTGCCGTTACATCAATATCGCTAAGCATAGCATCGTTTGCTACCACTTTTGTAATATCGCCTGTAAAGGTTAGCGTTTGACCGTCAGCAATGGTATATGATATGTATTTATCGTTATCCCAAACGCCACGTTGTACCCCAGTTACGGTAACATTTCCGTTTGCTTTAATGCGTAAGCGAATAGTTTCGCCTGCTTGTGCATATGTTTTAACTACAACACGTTTTTCGGTTTGTGCATGTAGTTGCGTGTTTGCTACTAACATTGCTAATAATACTAGTAGCATACCCAACTTGGTATTTATAATTTTCATCATGATAATATCGATAGTTAATTATTATTCTTCCATTCTTATAGCTCACATCGAGGCTTCTTTTTAGTTATTAGTTACATGGTTCGTATAGCCTTTCAGTATGCTATTATTATTTGAAGGTAAACTAATTGGGCGAGGAAAAGCTTTCAGCTAAATCGCAACTTTTACAGCTTCTCCATCGATGTTTAGCAAATACGTACCCTTGTTGAGTTGAATTTCCGTATAGTGGGTAAATTGCTTTGTTTTTATTATTTCACCATTAAGTAGAAATACGTTTACTGAGTGAACTAAGCCGTTGTTGGTCTTAATTATAACTCCATCCCGAGTTGTTGTAACGGCTACGCCATTGTTGCTTTCAATTTGTTTTGCCGAGTCTTCCTTATTTTTGGCTATTATAACGTGAGG
>JASBZJ010000080.1 GCA_029983495.1 Porphyromonas sp. | reverse complement strand
TTGGCTTACATATATACTGAATTATCTCTTTAGGAAAAATGGCTAAAATTTGAAGAAGAAAGCCAATTACCAGTAGTAGCGTAGAGTGTTAAACTATATGGCGATTATACTGCTCTAAAATGATCCGAGCCCCATCTGTCCGCTCTTGATATTACTAACCACACATCTCTAAAAAAGCTCGATTGCTCAGATAATGGCATTGGGGATATTAACTTAACCAAAGCCTCAACATTACAACAACTCTTTGCTAACAACAACAAACTTACGAAGATTGACTTATCAAAATGTGAAAAACTAGAACGTCTAAACGTAGCAAAAAATCCATTACACACAATTCTCTGGCCGACTAATAAGGGCTTACATTATATTGACATTTATAACCTATCGGGGAACTCATTTCCGAATAAACTAAACCTTTCCGAGTTCCTATCTTTAGAAGAAATCCATTGTGGGCTGAACAACTTAGAACAACTCGTATTGCCCAAAACAAAAACACTAAAAGAAATAAATTGTTATGCTAATAAACTGGAAACATTAGAGTTAAATGGCATTGATAATCTCGAAGGTATAGTTTGCGATCAAAATCTACTAACTAGCCTAGATTTGAAGGATAAGCATAACATAGAGTATGTTAGTTTGTATAGCAATCGCATATCACTTGAAGAAATGGCTCGTATTGTAGAACAACTTCCTGCACGTTCTGAAAATGACGAACTGGGACTTCTGTATGCAATAGATAGTGAAGACTATGCCGACGAAAATACAATTACAGCTACATCGGTTCAACTGGCAAAGAACAAACATTGGCAAGTATTCGATAATAAGGGGCGAAAGAACAGTGGGAACAACCCCTACGAAGGACTAAACATCGAAGACGAAATTACAGACACGAATGCCTGGGATGGGAATATCTATAGTTGGACAAAAGGAAATGGAACCGTTAATAATCCTTACCTCATTGAAACCCCTCAACACCTTGCCTATTTAGCACAGCAAGTAAATAATGGAAAAGATTTTACGGGTATTTATTTCCGCCAAGTCAACAACATAAATATGGGTGCAAAACAGTTAGGGAAATCCAAAGGCAATTTTATCCCTATTGGTTTCTTTGATGCAGGCTATATTACAGACAACAATGGAAAGGAAGTATTCAAAGATGACTCCAAACGGTTCAACGGTCATTACGATGGGTACAATAATAGTATTTCAAACTTGTACCAACAGTACGACAACGAAAAGAACAAAACTGTAGGCGGGCATGGCCTTTTTGGCTGTATTGGCCCCAAAGGGTGCATAGAGAACCTTTATTTAGGAAAAACCTGTTTGTTCGAAGGCGGATTTGAAGGAGGTTCTATTGCCTCGTACCTCGAAGGTACAATTTCAAATTGCGGTTCGCATGCCACAGTAAAAGGCACCAGTATTATTGGTGGACTTGTTGCAGTGCTACGAGGTGGCACAATTAAACAATCTTTTTTTGCTGGTCTTTGCGAAGGAACATTAAACGTAGGAGGTTTGGCTGGTTATATTGGCACAGCTGAGGAAGGTGAAAAAACAGCGCCCAAAGTGATGGACTGCTACGTAAATGCAAATATTAAAAGCTTGTATAGCTACGTAGGTATGGCATTAGGATTTATTGCCGAAAAGCCTGAACTCAAACGTATATACGTCACAGGTGCACTTACGGGTAAAGTGGCGACCTCTATGAAAGGTGCATTTGTTGGTGCTATTGACGGAGCATTAGTACCAGAAATGAATAAATTAAATATCGAAAACTGTTTTTTCGACTCAGATCGAATTAACATACAAAAGTCATCATCAGATGGAGACATAAAGGGAATTACCGCAAAAACGTCGGTTGAATTAAAAAGTGATGAAATACTATCACTACTTGGTAGTTGTTTTATAAAAGCTGAAAAGGGAGACAATCGAGGGTACCCACGACTTAGGCAAGCTAACATTAATTCCACCCAACTGAATCTCAACCATAATTCGAACTGCAAGATTCTTGTAAACAATAATAGAGTCACAATAATCGGCAAAGGAAACAAGGATATTGTTATAGTTTACGATATGGGAGGTAATACCATACTAAAAACAAACAGTACTACCTTTACTTTAACACAAAGGAACAACTATATAGTTACAGTTTGCGGAGAAGTGTTCAAAATAACACTCTAAAATACTTTATCATTTTTCAGTACTTACAAACCACAATAGCATACCCAAAGTAACACAAGACATTAGGGGGGGGATATGTCAAAACTCTTGTTTTGCCCCCCCTATACTGACTGAAGTATACAAATACAAGACAATAAGCCCCAATGAACAAAGTGGTCTAATTTATTAGTCCAACTGTAAGTTCGAATGGTTCCCTAGTGCAAACCTTCCACCCCATTTCTGGGTGCAAATATACAGAACTGATCAATAGAATACCGACGTATGTGCCCGAACTGGGAAAAAACAATGCCATAATCCGCCATTAGGCAACGGTATAAACAAAGTATATAACTAAACGAGGTTATAGGAAGCCACTTTATTTTTGAACAAAAAAAACTACCTTTGCGACAGTGGCTCGATGAACATTTTTTTCGAGTAAGCTAATAGAAGCAACCAAAGGCAAGCCAAATAAATACTATGTAACAAAAGGAACTTAACAAAAGAAACAAAAACTATAACTATATGAAGAACAACACTACATCAATTAAGCTCAATAAGCTTTTCAGCTTAGTTCTATTAAACCTAGCATGTTGCCCCTTGCCGAAGGCGCAAAGCACAAGTAGCACAACCAGACTCGACAAAAATCATCCCCCACTTCAATAGCAAAGGCCTATTTAAAGTAAAAATCACCCAAGAATAGGCATTGACCGTTCGAAGGACAATCAAGAATAATATCTTTACATGAATAAATCCCAGAAAGGTGTACCTCACCCATGTACTGGGGCATGCTAAAACAAGCATAACCTTTCCCAAACATATGACGTACGTCGAGGTATCAGTCACAATAAGTTTAATAAAGGTCTTCTAGCTAAGACTAAGCTCCAAATTTTATCTATAAGCCTAAAAACATTCCTTTTTCTTATGAACAAATTTATCCTACCATTAGCCATATTTACATTTTCACTAAATTCCTTATCAGCTCAGATTTTAGTTAAGGAAGACTTCTCACTCTTTACTGCGGGAAGCGAAAAGACCCCAGATCAAAAAGACATTGCGGATGAAATGACCACAATAATCCCTAAAAACTACACCAATACCCCAAATTGGACTGGTGCAGCAGTACATCAAGCGGGAGGCGTATGCTTCATAAGCAACTACTCAACAGGTTGGGATTTGGAGGATGGATACTTGGATACACCAGTAGCTGACTATAGCGGAACTATTACCATTCAATTCAGGGCAAGAACTAAAAATAAAGGAAACCACAATGGTACTGTAAACGTTACTTACCGAAGTATGAGCCTTGCTGGAGAAAAGTTTACAATGACCGACACTTGGCAAAAGTATACGATAACATTAAATGTTGAAGCAAGCAACAAATCGGCCGAAGCTTTTATTCAGTTTGCAGGGGCATACGACGAATTCTTCTACATCGATGATATTGTTGTAGAACGAAAAAAAACGATATTACCTTATCCAACGGCTAAACAATATACCAATCAAACCTTCGATGGATTTACTGCACATTGGGAAGCTGTTCCAAACATCGAAACATATATTCTTAGTGTGTACAGCAAAGCACCATTAAGTGCAAACGACTCCATCATGGAAACTTTCGATGCAAAAAAATCATGGGATGATAATAGTAGTACAAGCCATAACTTCGGTTCGTTCACTGTAAACAACAATGGGTACTCGCCAATAACTGTAGGTAAGGAGAAAGCATATAGTAACGATAAAGCTCTTCTATTAAAAAATGGAGATAAGCTAACATTGAGACAAAGCTCAAAACCAGTTCGAAGCTTTGCTTTTTGGGGGAAAGTTAGCAATACCTCGGCTGAGGGAAAAGTAATTATAGAACAAGAAGTAGGTGACGAATTCATTCCATTTATTGAAATAGATACTCGAGGGTTAGGGAAATACAAATATGTTTACTTATCCGAAAGCATAAACATAAACTCAACCTCAATTCGAGTAATTTATAAAGGCACAGATAGCCTATTTTTGGATAACCTTACTGTATACTACGAAGCCGATCATATTTTTGCTGAAGGGCTGGAAGCAAAAGAAGTGAAAGCAACTTCGTATTTAGTGAAGGGGCTGAATCCCGAAATTGACTACTATTATTCAGTACGCTCAAAAAAAGAAGAACAACTTTCGCTCTCCAGTAATGAAATTTTTGTTTACACATTATTGCCGACAACAGCCTTTGATGCGGAACATATAACAGAAAGTAGCTTTATGGCAAACTGGAAAACGAATCCCAGAGCCGAAGGGTATTTGCTTTATAATTATAATGTTTATGTTGCTACGGATAATAAACAAACCATACCTCTCTACAAAGAGGACTTCGATAAAGTCATAGCAAAAGGGGTTCAACCTGAGGAAGCGACCGAACTGAACGAGGGGTTGCTTAGCCTTGACCAATACACACAATTACCAGGATGGATTAGCCAGAACACAATTATTGCTGAAGGTATGCTTGGCACAAAAGGCATTGGAGCTGCCGTACAATTACCTGCTATTCAAATAAAACAAACCAATTCAAAAGCAAAATTAAAGTTATTTATCCGTGCTTGGGCAGAAGCTGGCACCGATCTATCTACCAGAATAAATGGGAAGCGCCCCAATAGCATTGAGCTTATCCACTTCGAAAAAACGGGCTTTATTGATAACGAAATAATTATTGACTACAACGAAAGTAAGCCTCTTAACATTAGCTTTATTACCTGGAGTGGCGAACCGTTCCTTATTGATTCAATTGCTATTGAAGCAACTATAAATAAAAATGATTCTATTACAACACTTAATAACCAAATACCACTAGTTGGGACTGATACTAAAGCTGAAGTAACGGAACTTCTAAACGAGCCTAACCATTATTATAGATACAACGTTATAGCGTATCGTATTATAGGAAAAGAAATTATTACTAGTGAAACCTCGAATTCAATTGATGTAACCCTTGCGAAGAAAAACAACAACGAGAACAATACTCCATCAACACCACAAGAAGAATTTATTCTAAAAAAGGATACTGTTATCGCAAATAAGGATCTACATATAACAATATTCAACAGTAAGGGCGAATTATTAGTGACCCGACAGTGTAAGAAGGGGGAAATAATTAAGGTTGGCGGAACTCAACAACAACTTATGTACATAATAAAAACCTCTACAAGAAGTTATAAAGTTCTACTTTAATATACCAACTCTGTTCCCCACTACTCCGTAAATCTAATACGCAAATAGTTTTTATACAAACCTATAGGACAACAACAAATACCCTATGAAAACTCCAAAAACAATAGTTCTCGTTTTTTTGATGCTTATATGGCTCCTTCCAAGCTATACACAAGCTTCTCCTATACTATTCCGCACTTCTCGAAAAGCGGGTAATAGCATTACTCTTCGCATCGAAGCAAAGGGCAGTATAACCCTTAATGGGCTTAAGGGTTCATTTCAGAATGGAAAAGATGTAACCTATACCCTAGAGGACAACCAATTTTCTATAGATGGAGAAATTACATACCTCTCCGCAAAAACATCAAACCTTACTTTTGTTGACGCAAGTCAGTCTGTAACACTACAGCAATTAAACGTTTCAAAAAATGAAATTACTGAGTTGCGCCTTCCTCAACAACTTACAAGCCTTAACTGTGCAGAGAACAGACTTACTGCACTAAATTTATTGCATTTTACGTCATTACAAAGTATTGATTGTAGCAACAACAAAATCTCTTCACTGGATTTTTCAACGAACAATAAGCTAAAAACAATTTTTGCCAACAACAACTTATTAAACCAATTATCATTAGGGAATTGCCCCTTGCTTACAACCCTTAATATCTCGTATAACAAACTAAAGGATTTCCGCCTCAAAGGCTGTACTGCCCTAAAAGAAATTGATATAAGCAGTAATTACCTTAGTGCTGTTGATGTTTCGGAATTACCTCGTTTAGAATGGCTACTTGCGGCTGATAATAAGTTGGAAAATATAGATGTTTCCACCTGCTCGGCTCTTTCAAACCTCGATCTTTCCCAAAATAGCCTTACCGAGATAGACCTAGCAAAAAATACTGCTTTAACCGAGATACGTATTGGCAGTAACAAACTTCGAGAACTAAAGGTAAACAATTTATCGAACCTAAAAATTCTCAATTGTAGCAAAAACCAACTTGATATGCTTTCAATAAACAATTGCCCAGCACTTCTTGAAGTTTACACATATAGCAATCACCTAAAAGAGCTGGGGATGCGTCACTTTTTGGATGCATTACCACAACGAACGGTAAATGACTATGCCATATTAGTACTCGTAGATACTACCGAGCCCTTGGAACAAAACAAAGCCTACAAGAAAACTTTAGCTCGCGCTATTAAAAAGAATTGGAAAATTACTGATTACCAAAAGGGGAGAGATTACTTTGGAGTAAACTATTTAGGAATTGAGGGAGAAGAACCTACTGATAATGGGAAAAACCCTATTAAGCCAATAAATAAGGGAATAACTTTTACTACCAATAAACAGGTAGGCGACGCAATAACTTTTACGATAAAAGTGAAAGGTGATATTATATTTGATGGACTGGAAGGGACATTTATCCCTGATAAAGAAAGTACCTTTACTATAAAACAGCAGAGCTTTTCTATAGCAGGTGATATAATTACATTAAACTGCTCGGGAGGAAAGCTTACAAACATAGATGTAACAAAAAGTCCCACACTCGAAGGGTTGTATCTCGAAAACAACCAACTTACAACAATTGACCTTAGCAAGTCTGAAAATCTAAAATGGCTTATACTAAGTTCAAATAACATCTCGTATATAAATATTTCACCTCTTAAAGAGCTTAACTACCTCAAAATCGATAACAATAAGCTCACGAACATCGATCTTTCTCATACTCCAAAAATACAAACTCTTTACGTATCGCAAAATCCATTAAGCAAGCTTGATTTATCAAAAACGCCATTAATCGATTATCTCTATGCAAATGGGATTAGTAGTTCAATATTAAACCTCGAAAAGCTTACTAACCTAATCTACCTCGAATGTGAAGGAAACGAATTAACAACTCTCGACCTAAAACAAAACACCCTGCTCGAAAAACTATTCATTAGCGATAACAAACTTACAGAACTTAACCTTAGTAATAATACAGCTCTCGAAGTTATCGAAGCAAAAAATAACAGCCTTACAAGCCTCGACCTAAGCAATTTGAGTTCACTAGAGTCTGTTGACGTTGATAATAACCAACTTTCTCAAATAAAATGGGGCAAAACAAACGAGCTTACCGAGTTATTCTGCAGTAATAATAACTTAACGGAACTTTCTCTTGAAACTATCCCAGCATTAGAAACTCTAAGTTGTTCGAACAACAAACTAACCAGATTCAATATAAGCCAAGAATCAAACCTCGTTAGGTTATTTGCTAACAATAACAAGCTCCATACAATACCACTACATAAGCTACCCAACCTTAAGACTCTAAACATCGCTTGTAATGAGCTCGGAACAATAGACCTTACAAAAAACAGAAACTTATTGGGCGTATCGATTTATGGTAATGGGATTAGTAAAACCGAAATGGAGTCAGTTGTTAATAACATCGTCGACATTCACTCCGAACAAACCGAAGGAACCTTTGTTATTACCGATAGTAAAGCAACAAATTCAAAAAACCAGTACAGCAATAACCAAGTAAAAGCTCTTAACGCAAAAGGGTGGCAAGTATACGACTATAAAGGAGGCATTAACAATGGTAAAGGAGAACTAATAAAAGCGACCGAAAGCACAATAACAATATACCCCAACGGTGTAGCAGTTTACCCAAATCCTGTAAATGAGGAACTATGGATTAGCAACGTTCCAGAACAAGGTACTGTTTCATTGTACAATATAAAAGGAGAATGTATACACCAAGTTTATAGCAATGGCGAAGCCGTATGCATTAATACTTGTACTCTTCCAGAAGGAGAATACTTTATTACCCTACAAGGCTTTACATCAAAAATCATCGTAAAACACCACTCTCTATAAAATAATGCGAACATGCACATCGAATGGTAGTTACAAATACTTTCATCCCTAAGGTTCCCTACACTCATTCTCAAAAACAATAACCAATAGAATAATTAATAATGAAATTTCGATTACTCACTATCTACTCGCTAGTACTTGTGGCTTCATTGCAGGTATTTGCACAAAAAGAAGAACTAAAGTTTAACGTTATGGGTGGCTCTACCCAACTAAAAATGCTTTTCCGCCTTGCAAATGTGGGTGATAAAGCTACTATTACCCTTGGCAACGGTCAAAAAGCAACGATTGAACAAACCAAAGCTGGCAACGAGCCGGAAGTATTTTCGCTCAACCTTACGCCTCAATCCGAGGACTACGAACTATCCATCGAAGCCGATAAGCTAGTAACCCTACGCATTGCCGCAAGCAAAAGCATCAATGGGGTTAAAAGTTTAGTTTCAAAGTCACTCATAAGGCTTAATCTGGACGAAACAAAACTCACCGAAAGTCCTGAACTCGATTTTACCGCTTGCCCGAATATAGAAGAAATAACACTTGCAGGCTCGGATGTTACGGACGTAAAACTACCTAAGACACCACAATTAAAAAGTTTTATTGCAAGCCCTGCACTATTCTCGAAAAAAGCAATTAAAACCCTCGACCTTAGTGCATGTAACAAACTCGAAACCCTAGGTCTACAAGGTGTTGCTTTACGTACCATTGATGTACGCGCTTGCCGAAACTCACTAAAACAATTAACCATACGAGGCGTTAGCAACAAGGAGTTCCCAACACAATTACTTGGGGGCAAGGAGCTAAAAAAGCTTACATTGGTAAACATTTCATACTGTGCCATTGGCATCGATGAACTACCCGACCTTAACGAAACACAGCTCGATAACTTCAAAATTTCAA
>JASBZJ010000079.1 GCA_029983495.1 Porphyromonas sp. | reverse complement strand
TTTGTTTGAGTTTACTTGATGATTCTTCATTTTGTTGTTGATTAAAATGGGAAATCATCAGGGAAACTCAATTACACGTTCTGTTCGTTAAGGGTTTTACTCGTCCGAAAAAATCCCCCTAGGCTTCATTTTTTGAGGTTCAAGGGGATATACTTTCTCTAAATCCCAACAAATTTACTTCTACTATAGCCCCTAATTAGAGGGGCTAAACTCATACTTCTTATTTTTCAAAGGTCTCAAAAAGTAGATCCTTAATAACACGTACAAAGTGTTCATTATTTGTAGGAGGTTATTTGCCCTGTTTCAATGTTACGGCTTATTCCATATTACCATTTTAAGCCACTTTGAGGTACTATTCTTGGCTTAGTTGTGCAGAAAGCCTTACTTTTGCACCGTAGTTTGTACTAGTATTTAGAATCATCATCAGTAAGCATATTATAAGCATATGGCTGGAAATTCGACAAAGTATGTGTTCGTAACGGGTGGAGTAGTATCTTCATTAGGTAAAGGCATTGTTGCCGCATCAATTGGTAAATTACTCCAAGCTCGTGGCTATAAAGTTACAATTCAAAAGTTCGACCCTTATATTAATGTCGATCCAGGAACACTAAATCCATACGAACATGGCGAGTGCTATGTTACTAACGATGGGCACGAAGCCGACCTCGATTTAGGCCATTACGAGCGTTTCCTCGATAAGCCGACCTCGCGTGCAAATAATATTACTACAGGTAGAATATACCAAAATGTAATCCGTAAGGAGCGTCAAGGCGACTATTTAGGCAAAACAATACAAGTTATACCCCATATTACTGATGAAATAAAACGTAATGTTAAGTTGCTTGGGCAAAAAGAAGATTACGACTTTGTTATAACCGAAATTGGTGGTGTGGTTGGGGATATTGAAAGCCTTCCGTTTGTTGAGGCTGTACGCCAACTCAAATGGGAACTAAAAAACCGTTGTGTGGTTATTCACCTAACTTACGTACCCTATATTAAAGCTGCTGGAGAATTTAAAACTAAACCTACACAACACTCGGTAAAACAGTTGCAACAAGCTGGTGTTCAACCTGATATTTTGGTTCTTCGCACTGAAAGCAGGCTTTCGGATGGGTTGCTTGAAAAGGTTGCTCGCTTCTGCAATGTTGATGACGATTCTGTTGTTCAGAGCGTTGATATGCCCTCGATATACGAAATACCACTTCTTTTAAAAGAACAGAAGATGGATGAGAAGTTGCTCCGAAAGGTAAATCTCGAGATTGGAGAATCGCCGAAGCTTGAAGCTTGGAACTTATTCCTCTCGAAGATGCATAATGCAACCGATGAGGTGAACATCGCTTTAGTGGGAAAATATGTTGAACTACATGATGCTTATAAAAGTATTGATGAATCGCTATTACAAGCTGCTGCCTATAACGATGTTAAGTTAAACCTGAAATTTGTGCAGAGCGAGGAGCTTAACCCTAGTAATATTGATACTTATCTTAAAGACCAAGATGCGGTGATTATAGCCCCAGGGTTTGGACAGCGCGGAATTGAAGGTAAGCTGGTAGCTTTAGAATATACGCGTACTCATAACATTCCTACACTTGGTATTTGTTTGGGAATGCAATGTATGGCTATTGAATTTGCTCGGAATGTATTAGGGTATAGCGACGCTAATTCTGCCGAGTTCGATGATACTTCGCGCCATGCTGTAGTTGATTTAATGGACGAACAAAAAAGTGTTACCGAGCTTGGGGGATCGATGCGTCTAGGTGCTTATAAATGTACCCTTGTTGCGAATTCGAAGTTGGCTAGAATTTACGGTACTACTCATATTGAGGAACGGCATCGCCACCGTTACGAATTTAATATTGCCTTCAAAGATGAGTTTGAAAAGCATGGTTTTGTAGCCGTTGGTGAAAACCCCGATACAGGTTTAATTGAAGCACTTGAACTTCGCAACCACCCCTTTTATATTGGGGTACAATTCCACCCCGAGTACAAAAGTACTATTGTTCACCCAAGCCCTCTTTTCCTAAGCTTTGTTGCCGAAGCAAAAAAACAACATAAAAACATACAAAAGCCACAACAAACTCAGTCAATGCAGGCGTAAGGTTCGGGGGTATTACCTCGTAGTAGCCCTAAATGGCAACTAACTTTCCCTTGTTTACCTGTCAAGTATTTTAATAATGAGCAAAAATTCTATTATTGGCGTTATTCTTATCGCCATCATTCTTTTTGGTTTTTCATATTTAAACCGACCGAAAAATAACCAACAGCAAACCAAAGAGACAACTGAAGTTGTAGCCAGCAATAAGCAACCGAATGCCGCTGTTAATCCCGATAGTCTTACGCTTCAAAGTGCAACCGAAACCGATAGCTTAGGTGGGGTAGTTGTTGATCCTTTTATTGCATTTCAAAAGCGTTCGAGTGAACGTTTTGTTACACTTAAAAACAATAGGATTGAAGTAACCTTTTCATCGTTAGGGGCAATGCCCATAAGTGTACAACTTTTACAATATAAACGTATGCGCAAGGAGGACAAAGGCAACGATGTTCCCCTTTATCTATTCAAACAAGGCGATTCGTATCAGAGCTTTATGTTGCGTTCGAATAGGGGCAACCTCGATACCCGTTATTTACATTTCGAGGTTGTTTCGCAAAATAGCAACGAAGTTGTAATGCGGTTACCTATGGATAGCCAGGCGTACCTTAACTTTAAGTATACACTTAAACCCGATGATTACTTGGTAACACTCGAGATTTCGGGAGTGGGGTTAAATTCGGTATTCCCCAATAACATGAGTTCCCTCGACATGGAAATGGCGCAGAAAGTGGCTATGCTCGAAAAGTCCTGGAGTAACGAAAATATGTATTCTACCGTATATTACAAGTATATGAGTAGCGATGTGGATCGTTTAACCGAAACAAAACAAACGCAACATAAAGATGATATAAAGCAACCTTTACAATGGATTGCATTTAAGAATAAGTTTTTTGCTTCGGTTGTTATTGCTAACGAACGTAATGCCATGGAACACGCAAGTGTTGAGTTTACTACGTTACCAAAGGAAGGCGATTACGTAAAGGATATGAAGGCTAAAGCAATTATTCCATTCCGTAATAGCGATAATACCAAGGCAAGCTTTACATACTTTTATGGTCCTGTAGATTACAACATACTTAAGGCATACGATAAAGGGGTTGATAAAACCGATCAATTGCAGTTACAACGTTTAGTTTACGTTGGGGGAAAGTTTTTACGCTGGATTAACCTAACGCTAATTCGCCCCCTAGTTGATTGGCTTCAAACTTGGATTACAAGTTGGGGAATAATAATATTAGTACTAACCATAATCATAAAGTTAGTACTGTCACCTTTAACCTTTAAAAGTTATTTGTCGCAAGCAAAAATGCGTGTATTAAAGCCCCAGGTAGAAGAGATTAACGCCAAATACCCAGGTAACGACCAAAGTGCGCAAATGAAGCGTACGCAGGAAACTATGGCACTATACCGAAGTGTAGGAGCTGGACCTATGGCGGGGTGTTTGCCTATGCTTCTGCAAATGCCATTTCTTATTGCTTTGTTCCGCTTTTTCCCAACCTCTATCGACCTCCGTGGAGAATCCTTCCTTTGGGCAGACGACTTATCCTCGTACGATCCTATACTTAGCTGGGGAACGAACCTGCCTTTAATTGGCGACCATATTAGTGGATTCTGTTTACTGTGGGCTGTAACAAACGTAATTTATTCGCGTTACACTATGGCACAAAGTGCTACAGGTCAAAATAATAGCCAAATGAAAATGATGGCTTGGATGCCTATCATTATGTCGGTAATGTTCTTTTTCTTCTTTAATAGCTATTCTTCAGGCCTTTGTTACTATTACTTTATTAGCATTGGTATTACTATACTGCAGTTCATTGCAAGCCGAATGTTTATTAAAGAGGATAAGTTGCTAGCCCAACTCGAGGCCAATAAAAAGAAGCCCCGCAAAAAAAGTGGTTTTATGGCTCGCTTGGAAGAAGCTCAACGTAAACAGGAACAATATCTTCGCGAACAGCAGAAAAGAAAAAAATAAACCCCTTTAACCCAAAACAATGGAACAACTAAAACACGACTGTGGAATTGCGTTAGTACGCTTACGTAAACCATTATCATATTATCAGGATAAGTACGGTACATGGCTTTATGGCTTAAATAAGTTGTACTTACTTATGGAAAAGCAACATAACCGCGGGCAGGAAGGTGCAGGGTTTGTTGTAACTAAGCAGCAAGCGGCTCCTGGTGAAGAGTATATTAATCGCCACCGTGCATTAGGTAGTAATGCAATTGCTGAAATATTTGGTGCGGCACATGCCGAAATTGCTCAGTATACGGAAGAGCAAATTAACGATGTTGAATTTGCTGCAAAACATATACCGTTTGCTGGTGAAAGCTACTTAGGGCACCTTAGGTATAGTACCACAAAATACGCTGGGCTAACCTTTGTTCACCCTATGATTCGTCGCAGTAATTGGCGAGCAAAATCGTTGGCTATTTGTGGAAACTTCAATTTAACCAATGTTGAAGCTGTGTTTAAAGCGATAACCGATAATGGCCAGCACCCCCGTAATACCAGCGATACACATATACTATTAGACCAATTAGGCCATGCCCTCGACCGCGAAGTTGAACGCCTGTATAAAATAGGGCGAACTGAATACAATGTTGATGGAATGGAAGTAACCCATTTTATTGAGGAGCGTATTGACCTTGCTAACGTGCTGAGGAAATGCTCGCCCTTGTGGGATGGTGGTTATGTTATGTGTGGAATAACAGGTAGTGGCGATAACTATGTTTTACGCGATCCGAAAGGGATTCGACCTGCTTTTTACTATGTTGATGATGAAATAATAGTTGTTGCAAGCGAACGACCTGTTATCCAAACTGTAATGAACCTTACATTCGATAAGGTTAAGGAACTGAATTGTGGTGAGGCCATTATTATTGATAAGAATAGTAATTATAGGATTGAACAAATATTGCCTTCGCCCGAAAATAGGGCTTGTTCGTTCGAACGAATATACTTTTCTCGTGGTAGTGACTTTGATATTTATCGCGAAAGAAAAGCTCTTGGGGCACAACTTGTACCCGATATTCTTAGGGCTATTGATGGCGATATCGAGCATACTGTTTTTAGTTTTATTCCAAACACTGCCGAAGTTGCCCATTATGGCATGATTGAAGGGCTAAACAACTATCTTAACGAGCAAAAACGAATTGATATTGAAGCTCTTTTTGCTGATACATCGCTTAGTAACGAAGCTAAAAGCGAAAAACTTGCTGAAATACTAAGTAGGCGTGTTAGAAACGAAAAAGTTGCTATTAAGGATATTAAACTTCGTACATTTATAGCACAAGGGAATAGCCGAAATACTTTGGCTGCTCACGTTTATGATATAACTTATGGCTCAATTTCACGCGAGCGCGATAAGCTTGTAGTTATTGACGATAGTATTGTTCGTGGTACCACGTTAAAGCAAAGTATTATAAGTATTTTGGATCGCTTGGGACCAACAACAATAGTAGTAGTTTCAAGTTCACCTCAAATACGTTATCCTGATTATTATGGAATTGATATGACGCGTATGGAGGAATTTGTTGCATTCCGTGCCGCCATTGAACTCCACCGCGAGCGTAAAACGGAGTATATTATACTTGAACAATATCAAAAAGCTCTTAGCCAGCGGAATATCCCCAAAACCGAGTACATTGATAATGTTGTAAAGGCTATTTATTCTCCCTTTACAGCTGATGAAATATCGAATAAAATTGTTGACCTTATTCGACCTGAAAATACACATACTCAAGTAAAATTAGTGTACCAATCAATGGAAGGCTTAAGGCTTGCTATACCTAATCACCCTGGAAGTTGGTACTTCGATGGTAATTATCCTACCCCAGGAGGTAGCCATCTTGTAAACGAAGCTTTCATACAATACGTTGAAAATATTTTCTTAAACGAAAACGAGAATAAGCTATGAATAAAGGTTATCTGATACTCGAAGACGGAACACGCTTTTCGGGTGAGTCGTTTGGTTATCCAATCAACAAAAAGGGAGAAGCCGTGTTTAACACTGCAATGGTTGGCTACCCCGAAAGCCTTACCGACCCTAGCTACATGGGGCAAATACTTGTTCAAACTTTTCCTATGGTGGGCAACTACGGTATGCCTAGTTGGGAAAAGGATCCCTCAACGGGTATCGATTTATTCTTCGAAAGTGGAAAAATTTGGGTACAAGGACTAATTGTAGCTGATTATGGTAAAAATCATAATCACTGGAATGCCGTAACAAGTTTAGAAGCTCGTTTAAAAGAAGAAAAAGTACCTGCATTAAGTGGTATTGACACTCGTGCCTTAGCAAAGCATATTCGTGAGCATGGCTCCATGAAAGCTACAATTGTTATTGATGGTGTAATGGATGATGCTATCGATGAGAACTTTGAGAATCGTAACTTGGTTGCCGAGGCTAGTATTAGGGAAGTTGTAAAATATGGTTCGGGTAAAAAGAAAATTCTTTTTGTTGATTGTGGCACAAAAAATAATATTATGCGTCAGCTTATAACACCCGATGTTACTCTTATTCGTGTCCCTTGGGATTTTGACCTCTCGAGTGTAGAATATGATGCGTTATTTGTAAGCAATGGACCTGGCGACCCAACAAAATGTGGAAGAACCGTTGAAGAACTTAAAAAGGCTTTTGCAGGCAATAAACCTTCATTTGGCGTATGTATGGGGCATCAGCTGTTCGGACTAGCTGCTGGAGCCAAAATAACGAAACTGCAGTATGGTCATCACGGTTATAACCAACCCATTCGAGAAGTAGGTACCGACCGTTGTTTTATTACTTCGCAAAATCATTGCTATTGTATTGATGCTACAAACTTATCGGCTGATTGGGCTGAATGGTTCGTAAACTTGAACGATGGCTCGAATGCTGGTTTAAGGCATAAAACGAAACCATTCTTTAGCACCCAATTTCACCCCGAGTGTTGTGGAGGCCCTCGGGACACCCTCTTTATGTTCGACCACTTTTTGCAATCTGTAATTAATAAGTAAAAGTAAGTATCCCCAATGAAACAAAAATCATTATCAAAAGTACTTGTTCTTGGTTCAGGCGCACTGAAAATTGGCGAAGCTGGCGAGTTCGATTATAGTGGTAGCCAAGCATTAAAAGCCATCCGCGAAGAGGGTATAAAAACAATACTTATTAACCCAAATATTGCTACTGTACAAACATCGAAAGGCGTTGCAGACGAAATTTACTTTTTGCCTGTAACGCCTTATTTTGTTGAGCGTGTAATTGAAAAGGAACGCCCCGATGGCATCCTACTTGCCTTTGGTGGACAAACTGCGCTTAACTGTGGGGTAAGCTTGTATAAAAGTGGTGTTTTAGATAAGTACAATGTTGAAGTATTAGGTACTCCTGTAGAAACTATTATTGCTACTGAGGACCGTGAGTTATTTAACCAAAAACTAAGCGAAATAGGGGTTAAAACAATTGCAGGCGAGGCCGTAGAAACGGTTGAAGAAGCTCGTAATGCAGCTAAGCGGTTAGGCTATCCTATTATTGTTCGTGCTGCTTATGCTTTAGGTGGTTTAGGAAGTGGTTTTTGCGATAACGAAGCCGAACTTAATGCTCTTTGTGAAAAAGCACTTTCGTTTTCCCCTCAGGTTTTAATAGAAAAGAGCCTTAAGGGCTGGAAAGAAATAGAATACGAAGTTGTTCGCGATGCTAAGGATAATTGTATTACCGTTTGTAACATGGAGAACTTCGACCCCTTGGGCATTCATACGGGTGAAAGTATTGTTGTTGCTCCATCACAAACACTTACCGATAGCGAATATAACAAACTACGCGAACTAGCCATAAAAATTATTCGTCACCTTGGTGTTGTTGGTGAGTGTAACGTACAATATGCGCTTGACCCCCAAAGTGAGGATTACCGTGTTATTGAAGTTAATGCGCGACTTTCACGTTCATCTGCTTTAGCTAGTAAAGCAACTGGGTATCCACTGGCTGCCGTTGCTGCTAAAATTGCTTTAGGTTATGCCCTTTACGAAATAAAAAATAGCGTAACGCATAAAACGTGTGCCTTTTTTGAGCCTGCACTCGATTACTGTGTTTGTAAAATTCCTCGCTGGGACTTAAGCAAGTTTAGTGGTGTATCACACTTGCTTGGCAGTAGTATGAAAAGCGTTGGCGAAGTTATGGCCATTGGTCGCTCGTTTGAAGAAGCCATACAAAAAGGACTAAGAATGATTGGCCAGGGAATGCATGGATTTTGTGAAAATAAGGATCTTGTAATTAAGGATATCGACCGTGCATTAAACGAACCTACCGATAGCCGTATTTTTGTGGTTAGCAAAGCTTTTCGGCAGGGGTATAGTGTGGAAGATGTACATCGATTAACCAAAATCGACCCTTGGTTCCTTTATAGATTGCGTAATATCATTGATATTGCCGAAGAACTTGAAACGTGTTCTTCGTTAAGCGAAGTTACTCCCGAGTTGCTTATAAAAGCGAAAAAAGCGGGCTTTAGCGATTTCCAAGTTGCTCGAGCTGTATTCAAATATACTATCGACGACATGGAAACCGCTTCAGCTATGGTGCGTAAATACCGTAAAGAACTTAATATTACCCCTGTTGTAAAGAAAATCGATACAGTAGCGGCTGAGTTCCCCGCAAAGACCAATTACCTTTACTTAACCTATCATGGTACTGAACATGACTTGGATTACGATACAATTCGAAAAGATAACGAGGCTGTTGTTGTGCTAGGTAGTGGGGCGTATCGTATAGGAAGTTCAGTAGAGTTCGATTGGTGTGGCGTTAATGCTTTGCGAACCATTCGCGAAGAAGGGTATCACTCAGTTATGATTAACTATAACCCTGAAACGGTAAGTACCGATTATGACGAGAGTGATCGCTTATACTTCGATGAACTTTCGTTTGAGCGTGTAATGGATATTATCGAATTCGAATCGCCTAAAGGGGTAATACTTTCAACAGGAGGGCAAATACCCAATAACCTCGCTGTACGTTTAGACGAAGAAAAAGTTCCTATTCT
>JASBZJ010000078.1 GCA_029983495.1 Porphyromonas sp. | reverse complement strand
GGCATATACTTTCTCTAAATCCCAACAAATTTACTCTACTATAGCCCCCAATTAGAGGGGCTAAACGCTTGCTCCTTATTTTTCAAAGGTCTCATGATAGGGAATAATGGACGAAGTACAAGGTGTTATGGTAATGGAAGTGTACTTATGTGCTTGACAACGGCTGAATACGGTACATAATTAATGCCCTAAATTATTCAATGTGTAATGTTCTAATGAGCAGGGGTATGTTTTGTGCCTAACGTTGCTTGTTTCGTTCAGCCTCACGTCGCTTGCGTTCTTTTTCCTGTTGTTGTTCTTTTCGTTGCTGTTCACGTAGTCGCAACTCTTTTTGGCGTTGTTGTTCTCGTAGGCGACGTTTCCTTTCACGTTGTTGTAACTCTTCTCGCCTCTTTTTTTCAGCTTCCTTTTTTAGTCGCTTTTCCTCTTTAGCACGCAATTGTTCTTGTTTTAGCCTTTCTTTTCGCTTTGCCATAACGTCGTCTAACGAAATCGTTCCTGGGGCAATGCTGTCGTTAGGCACAATAATTTTCGTTTTTGTGGTGTCGGTTGTAATGGGTGGTAGTTCGGGGGCTATGTGGGCTACAGTGGTATCGCCAGCTTGTAACAAGTTGTTGGTGGGCAATATAACACTATCGGGTTTACTAAAAGCTTTATTTGGTTTTTGTTTGTTGGTAAGTTGTGGCGCTTTTTGTGGTGCGTTCTTAACGGGTTGCTTTGTTGTTTTTTTGGTGTTATATGCATTTGTTTCGCCAGAGGGTACCGGCTGTTTTATATTTGTTTCGCTGTTCGCTTTTTGGGCTATGGCCTCGAGCGGAATACCAGCTTCGGGGATATATACCACGAGGCTATCGGCAATGAAGTCTATATACTCGCCTTGCGAACGCCCTCTTTGTAAGGTTTTATAGTTTGTTTCGCTAATGGGTAGTAGCCAAGCATTATCCGAAAGTAAGTTCATATATCCATAATCGGGTGAATAGGCATCCTTAAGGTAATTGCGTGCCGTGCGGATATTGGGTAACCCTGTAATGGATATTAAGTCGTACAAAGGGGTTTGCTGGCGCAATATGGCTAAGTTTTGCTCGGTAAAACGAGCAAAGTTGAAGCTGGCAATGGCAAAAAGCAGTTCATTAATCGAAGCCCCTTCGTGTGGGTACAGCAATAACATGTTATACTTTTCGCCAAAGCTTATTGTGGCAAAAGGCTGAAGTGTAGCAGTTGAATCGGATTCGTTAAAGAATAAATAATCAAAATCAAACTCTTGGTAGCCGTCTTTTATTAATTTTCGTCCTTTTGCAAGGTCGCTAAGAATAGGTTCAGCCAATTCGGCAATATCGCTTTGAGGAGCCTCATCCAGAATTGTTCGAAGGTTCGTTGCAAACGCTTCGCTGTTGCCTTCGGCAACATAAGCCATTGCTTCGAGGAATAATAATTTAGTACGTAATGGCGAAAGCGGATTTTGCCTTAAAACACGAGCCGTTGTAGTTTTTGTTTCGCTAATATTACCCGAGCGATAAGCTTGGAGAGCATTCTCATACTGCTGGTTTTCGAGGCTATCTTGCGTTTTTAATGTGGTAATATAGTTAGGATTCTGAACAACTCGGCTAAGTTCGCTTTCGGGGAACTGCTGTGCCATTAATTGCTTCCACTTATTGGCTCCCGAAGGGTTACCTATACGTTGGAAAAGCATAAATAACTTGTAGTATACCGAAAGCCGTTCAGCATATTGCGGATAGCGTAAAAGAAGAGATTCATATACATCAATGGCTTCGGCAAATCGCTCCATTTGTTCATTTAATACAGTTCCCATCCCCTCAAGCGCATTTTGTATGAGCCCATCGGATGTGGCAACAGCCTCGGGGGTAAGGGGTAAATTAGCTATGTAGTAAGCCCGTTTTTCGGGGTTTTGGCTATCGTTGGTTACTTGGGGGGGGGGTTCCTTTCCTTGTTCATTAATTGAATCGGTAGGGACTGGTGGTGTATTTGTGTTGTTGGGGAGCGTATTCTCTGATAAAACACTGTTGCCCACCGATGTATCAATCCTTTTATTTCTTCGTCTCCAGTTATCTTCGAGGGGTCTATTTCCCCACAAACGATTAAATTGATTTTTCCCTTGAGCAATAAGTTCGTTATTGTAGAAGTAAAACGACTTATCGATAATCTGCTGAGGTTGGTCTAATGAAGGTTGTGTGTTCCTAGGGTCCTGTTGATCGTTAAACGCTTGTTGGTTTTCCTGTTGGGCAACGAGTTGTTGTTGGCGTTGTTCTTCGCGGATTTGTTTTTTATAGGCAACAATAGCACTATCAATAATGCGGAATCGTTCCTTTTCGGGCAGTGAAGCAAGATAACGAAGGCTATCCTGCTCCTCAACAACTTGTGCGTGCCGTGCTAATTCATCAAGTTGCTCCGAAAGGGTTTTAAGCTCGGTATAGGAGTGGTATCGTTCACCCACGGAGCTCACCCCTGCAGATAAGGCTTTGCTTGCCTTTACATAATTATGCCTTGCTAGGTATATTTGGGCAAGTTCGATGTTTGCAATAGCGTATTCAAAGCCTTTTTCGGTACTTTTATCAATCCCTTGTTGAAACGCTTCTATAGCAGCTGTGGTGTCGGATTGCGTAAGGTGGATTCTTCCCAAAGCAAGTCCTATTTTATCGCAAACTGTTTCGTAACGATCTTTTTTTGCCATTCCTTGGAGTGTATGAATGGCTCGTTTGGCGTTCTTTGTTGCATCAATGCTTACAATATTTAAACGAGCAGCAACCTCGACGGGGAATGCTGGTGCTGAGGAAATAACTTTTTGAAAGGCACGCCGAGCCAGTTCGGTTTGATTATTTTCTAGTGCAAGTTGCCCTTTTAAGTAGTTAAGGCGAATTTTAGCTTGCTTATTAGGCTCTTTTCGTATCGCTTTATCGAGCATAGGAATAGCATCGTTTGTTCGCCCTTGCAATATGGCAAGCTCAGCAGAGGCTTTGCCATATAAATTCGATGAAACTATTCTACTGTTTTCGCGTGTTTCAGCCAAAAGCTTTTCGGCATCACTTCCCCAACCTAATGCGGTGTAGCAACGCACTTGCCATAGTCGCGCCAAATCACGTATTTGTGGTTCTTCGCGGTAGAGCCTACCCATATAGCTAAATGTAGCCATAGCATCAAGAAAGTCGCCGTTGTGGTACTGCGATTTACCAACAAGTAACCACGCATTGTAAATAAAAGTGTTGTACTCGCGTTTACGGTAGAACGGAGTATTACGTTTTTTTCGGTCTACTTTTTGGGGCTTTGAGCGAATAGAGTGTAAGCGAATGGCTTTTTGCCCTTTTTCGATGGCTCCATCAAAAGCACCACCACGCTGTTTTATTTCGGTTGATTGCTGAAAGGTTATAGGCTCGAGCGAGATACGTTCGGCAAGGTTATCGGATGTGGCTTCGAGTTGTTTTTCATAGGCTTCGTTAAAAGCATTGTTGCCATTGTAGTACACATTGTACCGTGTGGTTAAGTTGTGATAAAAACGTGTTGTGGCGGTGTTATTACGCACGGAACAACCTACAGTAATGCCTGCAAGTATTACTGTGCTAATAATAAGCCTAATCCAATGATGGCTAACCTTACTTCTCACGAAAATATAAAGTGGGATTTAATCAATAAAAAAGTGACGGAACTCTGGCTTTTGTTCAATGGTTGCTTGCAGGCTTTGAGGAAGTGTTATATGTCGTTTTTTCAGACTTATAAGCCACCCCTTGAGGTCGCTTTCGAGAAGAGTTTCGAAAACTTCCCGAAAATCGGCTTCTTCTTCTAGCGAATACGAGTTTGCTTCGCGGTTTGCATACTGATCTAGCTCCTCGTCATTGTAGTACTCTATGGGTTTAGTTTTTTGTGTTTTGTGGGTTCTACTCGGGCAATTGCCGTTTGCCATACACGAGGCACAACGTTGTGTTGATGGTTCGCCCCAGGACTCGATATTATCGATGATCTGTTTACCCGAAAACTTTGCTTGCCCAGGTTTGCGATGCTTATAATAAAGGTAAAGTAATATGGCTAGCAGTAAAAAGCCTGCCAATAACCCAATTAATGTTTTTATTTCCATACTACAAAGTTATTGATTCAGGGGATAATATTTTCTGTTTCTGCTTTTTTTACGCTCATGAGTTTTAAGCTTATTCTAAAGTGTATTCAACCCAATTGTACGTGCATCATCCCAAAAATAGGAGTAGCTTTTTTCAACAACATGGGGAGTTTGCAACCAAATATTTTTTCGCCGTAGGGCGAGTATTGTACTAGCCATAGCAATACGATGATCCTGAAAGGGATTTATAACTACTTCGTTAGGCACATCGCCTATCACTTTTTCTCCTTCCCAAAAAAGCTCTTCGTTGGTTGAGCCTATCGCATAACCTACCGATTTGCCTAAGGCAATTAAGCTTGTGAGGCGGTCGCTCTCCTTATATTTAAGCGCACCTATACGGTAAAAGTGGAAGGGGCGCTCTAAGGCTAGGCAAACCGTAAATAACGTTGGAACAAGGTCGATGTTATCGCTTAGATCTTGTTCAAAACTTTCGAGGTTTTTTGTTTTACCTATGCGTTCGATAAGTACACCCGATGGGAAAAAACGTGTTCTTACTCCAAACGACTCCATCATTTTTGTTAAAGCCAAATCGCCTTGTAAACTTTCGCGGTCGCAATTTGCAACAAACAAGCTATGCGGACCTTCGGGCATAGCACACCAACCTAAAGGGTACGAAAGTGCCGTCCAATCGATTTCAGGTTTCTCTAATAAAGGAATAATGTTTTCTAACTTATATGCCGAAGGGTATACGGTTACTTCGCTTTCATGAACGGTTACTTTAGCTCCTGCCTTTTGCATGAGTAGGTAAGTAAGTTCGAAGTAGGGTTTTGAACGTTGCTGTGGGTGTATTGCAATAGTTAAAGGGGATGAAAGGTAGGGACCAATGAGCATTAACGCCGAAAGGAATTGGCTACTGTGCTCGCCCGTTTCGGCACCAATAAACCCTCCATTTAGTGATTTTTGCGAAGGATAAACAGTTAATTCTTCAACATTGTTGGGCGAAAAATCGATATTTGCTCCTAGTTGTCTAAGCGATTCAACGAGAGGAGCAATAGGGCGAGAAAAAAGTCTGTCGCCTCCCTTAAACTTTACAGGGCGGTCGGTTTTAAGCGAGGCTATGGCTGTAATAAAACGCCATACAGCACCTGCACTACCCACATCAATTATTCCCGAATCGGTTTCGCTTAAAGATAAAAGAGCTTCGCGCATGCCATCAATATCTTTGCAACTTTGGGTTGTGCTTCGCCAGGCTTCGAGACGATCGGAGGCTCCAGCCAAGAATACCATTGCAAAAACACGAATCATATAACTCTTGCTAAATGGAACGTGTTTAAGAATAAGCTTCCCCTCTTGGGGATCTTTGGGGCTGTAGGTAAGGAGCTTTGCCCCATCTTTATTATTTATGCTTTGCATACGGTAGTAGTTTACACGGTTACAATAGTATTTGAGGATGCTAATTGCCCCTATACTATAATAGTAACGAGTATTGCGGTGTTTTTGTTGTTTGTCTTTCTCGGTACTTCTGGTTCGCTTTAGCTGAAATGCTCCTTATGCTTACTTGTAAAGTGTTGCTATTAGATTTATGTAAAAACTAAATTACATTAACGTAAAAGAACGGTTTTTTAGGGTAAGCAAATCTATCCCACAGCCAAATTCAATCCAACGAGCCTAAAAGGCTTGATTAAAGAGAAAAATGCTAACACTAGGGCTACGGTATAGGTTCCTTGCGAAACTGTGGCTAAAAAAGCACTATTAATTGCGCTTGTACACGGATATTATTATCATCGCAATGTGCAAATAACAGCAATATACCCTTTTCTTCCGGTAGGAGCAAAGTGCTTATTACTGGGAAAATTTGCTTTACTTTGCGTGGTACGACCCATTATTGGGGAAAACCAACCTTTTGCTTCATGAAGAATTAGTTATAACATGAAAGGCTTTATAATTGCAACTATAGGAACGCCACAAAACGCAACGAAGCCAGCTGTGGAATTGTATCTGAAAAATTTTCTCGGCGATAAGCATGTTATTTCGGCTCCTCAACCATTTCGTAAAAGGCTTGTTGAGCGTATTATCATTCCTAACCACATTTCCGAATCAATGCAACGTTACGAGCAGTTACAGAATATGTTTGATGGTAAAATGCCATTGCGCATGTATTGCCAAATGCTCGAACAAAAGCTGAATGAGCAGTACACTAATAGTGCGTTTAGTGTGTTACAACTGCACGAGTCGTCCGATAGCGTTACCAAAGCTATTGCTAGTTTATCGGCACGAGGCCATTTCGATGAAATTGTTCTTGTGCCTTTGTACCCTCACCGAACATTAAGTTCGTACGATTCGGTAGTTGATTATACCTTAGGTCCCTTACGGCAAACTTTTCCGCAAGCATTAATTTCACTCGTTAAACCCTATTTTTCTAACACGCAATACATTGAGTTACTTCAACAGCGAATGGCTTTGTTAGTGGCTCAGCATAATTACGATGCTATTCTCTATAGCTACCATAGTATTCCGCATGTACACCAGTCGTATGGGGTATTAAAAGGGTACGATTACCGTAAGCAATGTACCCAAACGGCTAATATTCTTGCTCAGCAATACCCTTTTATTCCACGGCACGAAGTAGCTTTTCAGAGTGCTATGGGCAGAAAATGGCTCACCCCAAGTACGGAAAGATTTGTTTTTGACCTACTAAGGAAAGGTATAAAGCAACTGTTAGTTGTAACGCCAGGCTTTCTTACCGATTGTTTAGAAACGGTTTTAGATATTGGTATTACACTGCGTAATGAATTTATTGAGGCTGGTGGTGAACGTTTAGATGTAACACCAGCACTTAATGCCGATGACGATACCGTTCGCTTTATATACGAGTTGGCCAATTCGCCACAAGCTATTAAATACGTATAACCCTCTTACCCCTGATTATTAAACCACCAATAACAATACATCGTATTCAATTTATGATTAATATTCGTGTTCTAAACCTCGATCGCACCATGATTGTTGAAAAGTCGACTAGCTTGGAAGAGATTGTTACCATGCTCGATGGAGCTCTCGGCTTTACACCAATAAATGCTACGGTGAACAATACTACCATGCCCCTTGATGCAACATTATATGAACCTTGTGATGTGCGTTTTGTTGGGATAGAAAGCGAAAGTGCAAGTAGAACCTACTTCCGTACCCTTTTTATGATTTTGTGTAAAGCGTTGAACGATACTTTTCCCGAACGACGTTTAATTGGGGAACACTCGGTATCGAATGGCTATTACGTTACCGTAACCGATATGGATAGCTTTACGCGTGAGGATCTTGCTACGTTAAAGCAACGTGCAGATGAAATAATAAAAAGTGATTTGCCAATTGAAAAGAAAACCATACAAACGAGTGAGGCCATTGCCCTTGCAAGGCAAGATAATAACCAACCAATGGTTGATTTGCTCGAAACTGTGGGTAGCTTATACACATCGGTTCATCAGTTAGATGGTTATACCGATAGTTACGATGGTTCGCTTATGACACATACGGGTGCGGTGTACTTGTATGATATCATTTTCTACCTCGATGGTTTGCTTATTCGTGTACCCGATAGGGCAAATCCTACTCAGCTTGCTCCGATGCAACACCAACCCAAAATGCAAGCTGTAATTAAAGAGCAGGACCGATTGTTAGCAACTTTAGGTTTGGCATGGGTAGGAAGCGTTAATAAAGCAATACTCGAAGGAAAAGCGGCTAGGATGATTCAGGTAAGCGAAGCCGTGCAGGAAAAGCAAATTGCAACGATTGCCGAGCGCATTGCCTCGAGGTATAACGATGGTGTTCGCATTGTGCTTATTTCGGGTCCCTCATCGTCGGGTAAAACAACCTTTACCAATAGGCTGTATACACAGTTACTAACTTGTTTTATTCGACCACATATGATTTCGCTCGACGATTATTTTGTCGATCGTGAAAATACGCCTCGCGATGAATTTGGCGAATACGATTTTGAATCGCTTTATGCTCTGGATCTCGAGCTTTTCAACAAGCATATGGAACTTCTGTTGAAGGGGGAAACAGTTGCTTTACCAACGTTCGACTTTCTAACAGGCAAAAGGGTGTATTTACCCGAAAAAAAACTAAAGCTCGAAGCTGGTGATGTGCTTATGCTCGAAGGGATACATGGGTTAAACCCGCAATTACTGCCATCTATTGACACAAGTCAAACCCATAAAATATATGTTAGTGCATTAACGGCACTTGGTTTGGACGAACATAACCCTATTTCAACTACTACGAATCGGTTGCTTCGTCGCATTATTCGCGATAATTCGTTCCGAGGGTATTCAGCACAAGATACTATTGCTTCGTGGCCAAAAGTGCGACGCGGTGAAGCTAGATGGGTTTTTCCGTTTCAGGAATATGCCGATGACATGTTCAATAGTTCGATGGTGTACGAGATTGCAGCCATACGCCCTATAGCTGAGCCATTGTTGCTTGATGTGCCACAAAATGTACCTCAGTATACCGAGGCGCGCAGGTTGTTGCGTTTCCTTCGGTATAATCGAAGTATTTCAAAATCGGAAATTCCCGTTAGTTCGCTTTTACGTGAGTTTCTTGGGGGTAGTTTATTTTATGAGTAAATGTAGGTATGATTAACTGCCTATTTGAGTTATAAAGTAAGCATTGTAAAAATAGTTTATTTGAAAAATGAAAAGATTGAATTTTGTAAGCATCGTTGTTGCTATGTTTGCAACAGCACTAGTTTCCACAAGTTGTAACACTAAGGATCCCAATGTTAAACAAGCGGAAAAAGTACCGTTTGCTATTCCTAAGGATGTACACCTCCTAAAAAGTGTAGAGCTATTACCTAATGAAGATGGTCATGGCGAATCGCTTTACATGGAGTATCGCTACGACGACAGCAGGCGATTAATTGAATTAACGGGCTTTGAAAAAAATGCCGTTAATAAGGCTCGGATACACTTCGAATACCTTGCCGATATGATAAAAATTACCGAGGAACACGATGGTAACCCCATTGCCCCATTCTTCGACATTGTATGAGACCTTTGAAAAATAAGGAGTATGAGTTTAGCCCCTCTAATTGGGGGCTA
>JASBZJ010000077.1 GCA_029983495.1 Porphyromonas sp. | reverse complement strand
GCCGACTTAATCCTCGCCGAGGATACTCGTACCTCCTCGATATTGCTAAAACATTACGATATACACAAGCCCCTCGAAAGTCACCACAAGTTCAACGAGTTCAAAACAGCGAATAAAGTTGCGGAACGAATAATAGCAGAGGAACTTAACGTGGCACTAATTAGTGATGCCGGAACACCTGCGATAAGCGATCCGGGGAGTATGCTGGTTAAAGCATGCATAGCTAACGAAATACCCGTAACTTGTTTGCCCGGTGCTACGGCATTTGTACCCGCACTGGTAATGAGTTCTATAGGTAGCGAACGGTTTGCCTTTGAAGGGTTTTTGCCCGTAAAAAAAGGGCGACAAACAAGGTTACGCGAACTTGCTACTGAACCACGAACACTTATTATATACGAATCGCCCTACCGGGTAATGCGTACATTAGGCGACCTAATTGAACACTTTGGCGAGCAACGCCCTGCTGCTACCGTACGCGAAATTTCGAAGATTCACGAAACAGCTCTTCGGGGCACACTTGCCGAATTGTATCGTTTCTATTCCGAGCACGAACCCAAAGGCGAATTTGTACTTATCGTAGCGGGTGCCGAACCTATAAAGAAGAATAATAAAATAGAAAAGAACAATAACCAAGAATAGGAGAAAGAACATGAAAAGATCCATCCTTATTACCTCATTGGTATCTCTTCTTGCCATCCTCACACTTGCATCGTGTGGCAAAAACTCTAAAGCCTACAAGGAATTGGCTCAAAAGTACGACTCGATAGAGTATGTTCACCAAACACAGGTTAACGAACTCGACTCGATTGTTAGCCTCATCCTAACCAACTTCCAAGACATTAACCAAATGGAAGGGATGATTGATATGAACAACCTTCGGGGTGACGTTGCCGAAAACAAACGCGCTAAAATTGAAGACAATATGCGCATGATTAAGGAACGCCTCGAAACAAACCGTACTGAAATTGCCAAATTGCAGGATCGACTAAAAGCAAGCGGAGTTAGTAATACAAAATTGCAACGAACCATAAACGCTTTGCAAAACCAACTGAACTCGAAGGATAACGAAATTACTAAGCTAACCGAGGAATTGAAGCTAAAGAACATTCAAATTAGCCAACTCGATTCAACGGTTACCGACCTAAGCTACAAAAACGAAGAACAGAACAAACAAATTACTTCACAATCCGAAACCATTGCTTCGCAGGATAAAGAAATAAATACCGTACGCTATTGCGTGGGTAGTAGTCGCGACCTTAAGGATATGAAGATACTTGTTAATGGTAAAGTAGCTACCGAAAATTACCAAAGCGACTACTTCCGTCAGGTTGACCGTCGCAACTTTACTTCGCTCGACCTTTTTGCCAAACGGGCTAAGCTCCTTACCAGCCACCCCGAATCGTCGTACCGATTCGACAAAGGACAGGATAAAATGCTTACACTCGTTATTACCAATACCGACCTCTTTTGGAGCCACTCGAAAGTATTGGTTGTACAGGTAGACTAACCCTAGCCAAGGTAAAAAAGAGTTTTTCGTAAAATACGGAGCTTGCACTACTATGCTTCGTTAGGCGAACAAACTACAATCCTAAAAGCCCTACGAAAAAAATATTCGCAGGGCTTTTTTGTTTGAATTACTATCTTTGCCAACAGATAGTACCTATAAAGATCCTTGGGAAAATAAGAGCCTCCCTACCAAACTCAAAAAAAAGAGTTCCTAAATGTAGTTTTCCTAAATGTATTTCAGTTTATGAGTAGTAAACCCACATTTACAACAACCAACGAGCTTTATAAGCTGTTCCAACAAAGTACAGGTATTTCTACCGATAGCCGTACAACCGATAAAGGCAACCTTTTCGTTGCCTTAAAAGGGGAACAGTTCGATGGTAACCAATATGCTGTAGTAGCCCTGCAAAAAGGAGCAATAGCAGCTATAGTAAGCAATAGCACTCTGGCCGAGCAATACGATAACTGCTATTATGTTTCCGACACAACGCATGCTTTGGGAGAACTCGCCCATATGCACAGGGTTGCCCTTGCCACACCCGTTATTCTTATAACGGGTACAAATGGAAAAACAACTACTAAAGAACTCGTAGCTACTGTACTTGCTACAAAATACAATGTTCATTATACGCACGGTAACCTCAATAACCACATAGGGTTGCCACTTACATTGCTTCAATTAAAGCCACAACACGAAGTGGCTATTATCGAAGCTGGGGCTTCGCATGAAGGCGAAATTGAGTACCTTGCGAATATTGCTGCACCAAACTATGGTATTATTACGAATATTGGAAAAGCCCACCTCGAGGGGTTTGGCTCATTCGAAGGTGTTGTTCGAACAAAAACCGAACTTTATCGCTACCTACAATTACACCAAGGAAAGGTTTTCATTAACAGCTGCGACACTCTTTTGATGGAACAAGCTCGCACACTTACAAAAATTACGTATGGAACCCAAAATAACGATGTTGCTAAAGGCGAAATTATACACCTGGGGGATGGTATTCAAATGAGTTTTAACCTTACAATAGGAGGTGTAACACACCCCATAAAAACGCAACTAGTTGGTAACTACAATTTGCCAAATGCTTTAGCGGCCGCTGCCGTAGGCACTCATTTTGGCTTAAGCATAAACGATATTGCCCAAGCTTTAGCCCGGTATTCACCCGGTAATCACCGTTCGCAACTCATAAACTCTTCTCCCAAAGGGAATATGCTTATTGCTGATGTGTACAATGCTAACCCAACCTCGCTAACTACTGCACTAAATAACTTTTTTTCGCTCAATACCCCAATGCCACGTTATGTTATATTGGGGGATATGCTCGAATTAGGCAATGCCGCCAACGCCGAACACGACGCTATTTTACGACTATTATGGGGATATGCTAACGAGCAACATATACCTTTTTGCGCATATCTTGTAGGTGGACAGTTTGCTTTGTTAGCCACCAGCTTCGATGCTACGAATTTTCGGTTTTTCCACTCGGTAGATAGTTTAAAACAATACCTACTGAGCACACCTATTACGAATAGCTTCGCTTTGTTAAAGGCTTCGCATGGTATGCATTTCGAAAACTTACTTGCACTACTATAGTTTGCTTCGCCTCAATTTAGTTATACCCAGTAATGTAGTATTGCTTTATTTGATATGAATAAACAATCCCTCAGTCAAATACAACGGCAAGGCCTCTCTTCCCAACAAATTATTCAAGTTAAGTTGTTGGAGTTACCGTTAAATGCATTGTACGAACGTATTCAACAGGAAGTTATTACCAACCCCGCTCTCGAAATTGCTACACCCAACACCGATCCTAACGAGCAAGCAATACCTCACGAAAACGAACTCGAAACCCGCTTAGAGGATGACTATCTTACGCACGACGATATACCTGACTATAAACTTCGGATAATACACGAAAACGAACAAAACAACCTAGGTGATCTAGCTTTTCCTAACGATAGCAAAACCCTGCAACAAACCTTGCGCGAGCAATTAAATATTCTTGAGCTTACCCCTAAACAGCAACTTATTGCCGAACAAATTGTGGGTAACCTTTCCGATGATGGCTATTTGCGTGTAAAAAGTCGCGAGGTTGAGGATTATCTGCTTTTTAACGAACAGGTAACTACCACGCCTGAAGAGTTTCAGCAGGTACTTTCGATTATTCAATCGCTCGACCCCCCGGGTGTTGCGGCTCACAACCTTCGCGAGGCTCTGCTTATTCAACTTAACAAGCTTAGCCCATCGCCTCAACAACGTGATGCCTTTGCCATAATTGATTTACATTTCGAGGACTTGGCTAACCGACGCTACGAAAAAATTATTGCGGCACTGGGGTTAACCAAACAACGCTTTGCCGATGCTCAAACCTTAATAACAAAGCTTAACCCCAAACCCGGCAATGGTTTTGGTAGCGAGTTTAATGCAATCGCACAACGCATAATACCCGATTTTATTGTTCGAAAAAACAACGATGGAATAGAAGTTATGCTTAACGACGAAGGCTTTATTCCCAAGCTAAATGTAAACCCTGGTTACGTTAAACTATCGGAAGAGCGAATTCGTAACAACAAAGAACAAATTGAACAACAGCGTTACGCAAAGCAACTTGTTTATAAAGCACGGTGGTTCATCGAGGCTGTAGAAAATCGCCGTAATACGTTGCTCCGCTGTATGGAAGTTATCGTTTCCCTACAGGATGATTTTTTTTCGAGTGGCGATGTAAACGACCTAAAACCCATGAAGTTGCTTGATGTGGCTGAGCGTACGGGCAATGATGTTAGCACCATTAGCCGAATTAGCAACGAAAAATATGTGCAATGCGACTATGGAATTTTCCCTATTAAGTTCTTTTTTAGCGAAGGTAGCGAGCAACACAACGGAAAAGTTGTTTCAACAAGAAGCATTAAAGCACTACTCGAAAACATTGTTGCCAATGAGGATAAACAAAACCCCTACACCGACGAGCAATTAGCCTCAATTATGAAAAGTAAGGGACAAAAGATAGCGCGTCGCACATTAGCAAAGTATCGCGAACAGTTGGGAATACTACCCGCTCGGTTGCGTCGCAAGCTCGAATAGTATTCCTCATCCCTGCCAAATTAATAGAACTCTTTTTTTTGAGGAATGGGCGAAGAGGCGAAACGATACCGTTGCTAGTAAGGGCTTTTTTGTAACTTTGTAAAAGGGAACATTGAGGTTTGCATTCAAGATAAAAAACGCATCGATAAAATGGATAATAAGAATTATTGCATCATAATGAGTGGGGGCATAGGGAGCCGTTTTTGGCCTGTAAGTCGTACAAATATGCCCAAACAATTCCTCGACTTTTTTGGCTCGGGAAGAACGCTGTTACAAAGCACGTTCGATAGGTTTGCTTCGTTTATCGACCCTGAGAATATTATCGTAGTTACTAACGAGCTTTATGCAAAGGAAACCCTCCGCCAATTGCCACTTCTCGACGAGGATAATTTACTGCTCGAACCCGTTCGACGGAATACTACACCTTGCATCGCCTATGCTACCTATAAAATAAAACAGCGATGCAACGATGCCGCAATATTTGTTACCCCTAGTGACCATATTATTCTTGATGAAGCAAACTTTATTGCTACAGCACAACGAGCCCTAGAGTTTGTTCACCACAACGATTACCTTGTTACCTTGGGAATACTGGCTACACGCCCCGAAATTGGTTATGGATACATCCAGTGGAGCGATGAAACTATTGAGGGGTTTCATAAGGTTAAAGTGTTTACCGAAAAGCCAAGCCTCGAAATGGCAGAACTATTTGTTAATAGTGGCGACTTTTTGTGGAATAGTGGAATGTTTGTATGGAATGTACATACCATTGAGCATGCGCTTAACACCTACCAACCGGAACTTGCCGAACTGCTTAACCCAAACGAAGCACCCTATAGTACACCTAACGAACGAGCTTTTATAGAGCAGGTTTTCCCCACATGCCCTAGTATTTCGATAGACTATGGCGTAATGGAAAAAGCGAAAAACGTTTTGGTTTTACCGAGCGATTTTGGTTGGGCCGATTTAGGTACGTGGGGTTCGGTATACGAACATGCCCCAAAAACTAGTAATGAAAAGAACGTTACCACAAGAGGGAACTGCTTTTACCACGAAGCTGAAGGCAATATTGTAACCCTTACAAACGAAAAAAAAGTAGCCGTATTACAAGGAATAAACGACTGTATTGTGGCCGACTGTGGAAATGTGTTACTAATTTGCAAAAAGGACCAAGAGAACCGCATAAAAAGCTTTACTGCTGAAGTTGAACTTAAATTTGGAAAGGAATATATTTAACCAAATGAGTAGTTAGGTTTGAAGCATACCCGAAATGCCACCCATTAGCGAAAAAGCCTTACATTATATTTGGGAACACAAATTGTACCAAAGCATTACATTCGTTAGCGACTGCGAACGAGGTACTACAGTTTGTGGAGAAGTTTTGGTTACAGGGAAGCCGAATACCGATGCCGGGCCCGACTTTTGGGGAGCCAAAATAATTGTTGAGAAACTTATTTTTGCAGGGAATGTGGAAATACACCGTAAGGCTAGCGAATGGCTACAACATAACCACCACACCGACCCTGCATACGATAACACCATACTGCATGTTGTACTCGAAGCCGATACGAACATACGCCACCGCGAAACAAAAAAAATACTCCTCACGGGGATCCTTAATGTTAACAAAGACGCGCTGTTAAAAGCCGAGCAAGCAATAAATGCTAACGCTGTTCCTTCGGCTAAAAAAATATATACCCACGATGGGGAAGCAAATGTAGCACAACGCACTTCCCTTAATAAAAACGAGGAGAAACACTGCAAAAAAGAATCGATAGGGCAATCGCAACTCATTCAGTTATTTGAACAACGATTACGTGAAAAAAGTAACAATATTGCCTTATTACAAGCCGAAATGAAGGGCGATGAGGCTGAAGTTTTGCATGCACTTTTTTTACGACACATGGGGGCTAAAGTAAATAATGAGGCTTTTGAACTCCTTGCTCGTTCACTTCCCCTTCGTATTGTTCGCAAACATACCAATAACCCCGAAGTACTCGAAGCTTTATACCTAGGGCAAGCATCGTTACTTACAACACCGCCCGAAGGGTACGACCCCTATTTTAATAGGCTAAAAGAAGATTATTTTTCCTCGCTACAAAATACAATCTTACCCCCATAAAACAAGGATGTATTCGCATGCTAAGGTTGAGGCCATACGCTTTTCCGCACCGACGCTTAGCTATTATAGCAGCATTGCGCAACAAATTTCCCTTACTCGAAAGTTTATTGCTAAGCGAGGCTAACCCAAAGCAGTTAACCGGTATACTTGCAGTAGCACCCGGTAACTACTGGTGCCATAACTATGCTTTTGGAGTGCCTTCAGCATCGCCCCTTGGTGGGCTCTCCGCCGAAAGCATCAATGTATTGCTCCTTAATATGGTACTCCCCTACCGTTACCATATTGCTCAGCGTAGGGGAAAAGCGCGTGCAGAACTAAACCAAATTATTGCCCTTGCACAAAGCTTACCAAGCGAAAACAATAAGTACGTACGGCAACTTCGAGCCGAAGGTGTAAAAATAACCAATGCACTCGAAAGCCAAGCTGTACTACAGCAAATAAAAAACAGCGAACAGGTACCCCCTGAAAACAACATACATACCTAAAATACACTACTATTTTATGCAACTAATCTATATTTGGCTTATTATAGCATGCTCCTTTTTCATACTCGAATTAGTTACGCCGGGTTTCCTATTGGCATGTTTTGGGATAGGGGCATTACTCTCGACCCTTATCGCACTTACACCATTGGGGCTGGTTTGGCAAGTTTTCTTTTTTATTATTGGTTCGCTTCTTGCCTTATTCTTCCTCCGCCCCATAATAATTAAGTCATCGAAAAAAAAGAAAAGTTTAGCCACAGGCATTGATGCACTAATCGGTAAAAAAGCTCGAGTAGTACGTGCTATACAAGGGCAAACTACTCAGGGTAGAATAGCTATTGATGGTGATGAATGGCCAGCTTTTGCATCGAATAAAAACACCTTTATCGAAGTGGATCAACAGGTTATTATCGACCGCCATGAAAGTATTGTAATGTTTGTAACCCCCACTAAAAACAATCTTGAGTAAAACTTAACCGTAATATAATATGTCATCAACAGCTCTTATAACCGTTTTGCTTATTGTACTTGTTGTATTAGTCCTTTCATTTATATCCAAAGCACTAATCATCGTTCAACAATCCGAAACAATGATTATTGAACGACTAGGCAAGTACCATACAACCTTAAACTCAGGTGTAAACCTTATTATACCATTTATCGATAGCCCGCGGAAAATGATATGGAGGTTCGCTCGAACAGGGGCACAAGGCAAAAGTATTGCCATTTTTCGTGAAGTTAACCGCATTGATTTGCGCGAAACAGTTTATGACTTTGACAAACAAAGCGTAATTACACGCGATAATGTTGTAACTGAAATTAATGCAATACTATACTTTCAGGTTATCGACCCACGCCGTGCCGTTTACGAAATTGCTAACCTGCCTACAGCTATTGAAATGTTAACGCAAACAAGTTTACGTAACATTATTGGGGAAATGGATCTCGACGAAACATTAACCAGCCGCGATACCATTAACCAAAAACTGAGAGATATACTCGACGATGCAACGAATAAATGGGGAGTAAAAGTGAACCGTGTAGAATTACAAGATATTAATCCCCCCAAAGATATACGTGATGCCATGGAAAAGCAGATGCGAGCTGAACGCGATAAACGGGCGAAAATACTTACCGCCGAGGGGTCAAAGGAATCGCTTATCCGTGAATCCGAAGGGCGCATGCAGGAATCTATTAACCACGCTGAAGGGGAAAAACGAGCAAAAATACTTGCCGCTGAGGCCGAAAAAATGGCAAAGGAACTACGAGCTGCAGGCGAAGCTGAAGCTATTCGTAAAGTTACCGAGGCAATAACCGAAAGCCATGGCGACCCCGCACAATACCTTATTGCTATGCGCTACCTCGAAACACTCGAAAAAATCGGTAGCTCGGGTAACAGTAAACAAATCTTCCTCCCCTACGAGGCAAGTGGTGTTCTTTCGGCTTTAGGCGGTATAAAGAACATTAGTGGAATTAAAGTTCCTCCGCTACGCTAAAAAGTTGTACGCATATATAGTATTACTATTTAGCGTACAAAGCCATTAAAGTGAAGTACAGTAAAGAGAGCCTTTCGAAAAGAGGCTCTCTTAAGTTTTTTATTGTGGTGGTGAAGCGTAAATACTCTACCCCCAAAAGCGGAAGAGTTGAACTGCAGAGGGAGCTCAAAAGCAAGAGAACGCAATAAATTCGTACCTTTGTAGTTAGGAAACCATATATTAGCCAAGATGGATAGCAAAAAGATTTTATTTATATCGCAAGAAATTAGCCCCTTTCTGCCCTCAAGCTCGTTGGCGGACTATTCGAAAAACATCCCCGAAGCCGTGCAATCAGCAGGTTTGGATTTGCGCGTTTTTGCTCCCCGATTTGGGCTTATTAACGAACGTCGCAATCAACTTCACGATGTAATTCGCCTTTCCGGCATCAACATTATTGTGAACGATACCGATCACCCGCTTATCATGAAGGTTGCTTCGATAGCAGAAAGCCATTTGCAAGTCTATTTTGTGGATAATGGTTGTGGAATGG
>JASBZJ010000076.1 GCA_029983495.1 Porphyromonas sp. | reverse complement strand
GATTTTCAGCTAGTAGTGTTCATTATATAGTTGTTTAAAAATTGTAGACATTGGTCGGGTTCTTATTCGAGAATTGGGATATTGTAATTGGAATAGCATAGACTGCCATTACTCCATTACGGTAGTTCTGTGACTTGAATTCTTGTTTAAGAAAACGAATTCGGGAAAATGAATTAATCTTGCCCTTCTTTTATTTCTATTTTGCGAATCTACAATTCAAGAGTGTCAAAATGACAAGTTAGATAAACGTGAGCTATTATGTTGATTTTTTAGGGAACTAACAATTTTATGTTCGTCAATATTTGGTCAAGTTTTCTCCAGCATGTACGGGCTTATAGCGACAAAAACCTAAGTTACCTTGCATCCTTTTGCATTGTTAGTAAAGCAGTTTTTATTACCTTTGGATAAACAAGTAGGTTACAACCAATCTATGTTTGAAAATAAGTTCCCATTTACGGATGATGATATAGCCTATTTAGCGGAAAGAGGGATATCTCCCGATGAAGCACAAAGGCAGTACAACCTTCTAAGCGAAGGGGTTTCCTATCCTCAAATTGAAGCGTCAGCTTCGTTAAAACGAGGGGTGATGCGTATTCCTGATACCGAAAAAGGTTATTATTTATCGCTTTGGGAGGATTATCGAAGTAGCACTTCAGCTTCGGTTGTAAGGTTTGTTCCGGCATCAGGTGCAGCCTCGCGTATGTTTCAAATGCTTTTTCCTGTATTAGAATTGGCTTACGATAATAGCAATGCTGAAAGCCTTTTTACCAATGAACAGAAGCGTTTTTTTGAAGATGTGGATGAGTTCGCGTTTTTCATGGATTTGAACGAATCCTGCCTCCGAAATGAATGGACTAGCGTAGCACGGTTAATTTCATCAGGAAAATATGCTACCGTTATTCAGAACCTACTATTAAGTAAGGGGCTTGATTACGCTAACTTACCCAAAGGCTTAATTCCTTTTCATAATTATCCCAATGGTGTAGTACGTAGTGCCGCAATGGAACATTTGGCTGAATCAGCTATGATTGGAAAGGATATTCGGGGAAAGGTTTCGGTACATTTTACATTGCCTGAGAATAGTAAGGAAAAATTCATTGATCACCTTGAGCGTCATAAAGGTGAACTTGAGGATACCTATGGTGTGATATATAACCTTTCGTACAGTACTCAGTTGTCAAGTAGCGACACTATTGCTATTGATTCTTCGGGTAATGTTGCTAGAGATAATAACGGAACAATACTACTAAGGCCTGGCGGGCATGGAGCATTACTCCGTAACTTAAGTGCATTATCGGAAATGTACGATATTGCATTTATAAAGAATATCGACAATGTATTACCTGATTACTTAAAAGGTTGCTCAGTGGCAACACAAAAGCTATTGGGAGGAATTTTATTGGCCGTACAACAACGAGTAAACCATTATTTAAAACGCATTGCCGACAGTAAAGTTCCGCATTCGCTTATGGAGGAGATGCTCGTGTTTTTAAAGGAGACATTCTGTATTGAATTGCAAATTAGCGAACTAGGAGGCGAAAAAGATACTATAGAAAGAATTTACAATAAGCTAAACAGACCCATAAGGGTGTGTGGAATGGTACAAAACCAAGGCGAACCTGGTGGAGGTTCTTTTATTGTAAAAGAAGCCGATGGTTCAACCTCGTTGCAAATAATTGAACGTTCTCAAATAAAGAAGGATGACGATTCTCAAAAGATTTTTTCGTCGGGTGCCTATTTTAACCCAGTTTTGCTTGTATGTTCATTACACGATTACAAAGGAAATAAATTCGAACTATCGGATTATGCGAATCCCAAAATGGCTTTTCTTTCCGAGAAGAGTTATGAGGGAAAAACTATTAAGGCGTTAGAACACCCTGGGCTATGGAATGGAGCGATGGATAGGTGGAACACTATCTTTGTAGAAGTTCCCCCTTGTACATTTTCGCCAGTAAAAACGGTTTTGGATTTACTTCGCCCCGAACATACTATGGTACACACAAAAACCGACTGATATTTAAGAGCTTGAATAGTAATTCTTTTACTTTAGTTTGTAGGGGTACCATAAAGAGACATAACTATTAATAACTCAAATTTTACCACTTTAATAAAATGACAGATAACAAAACAATAACTACCCGTATAGATGCACTTCGTAGTGCAATGAAACAACATGGTATTGACGCCTATATAATATATAGCGACGATGGTCACTTAGGCGAATACACTCCTGAACGTTGGAAAGGTCGCGAATGGATTTCGGGTTTTGATGGAAGTGCAGGAAAAGTAATTGTAACTGCCAATAAAGCTGGTTTATGGACCGACTCGCGTTACTTTTTACAAGCTACCGAACAACTTGAAGGTTCGCCCATAAAACTATACAAGGAAGAAGTTGCAGGGTTCCCAACAATGGAAGAATTTCTTACACAAGAGTTGACTCCTGGACAGGTTGTAGGGTTGGATGGAACTTGTGCAAGTCAAAGTACAATTGATGCGTTGCGCAAAAAGCTTACCGCCTTTGAACTAAGATTAAATACCGAGTACGACTTACTTGATGAAGTATGGTCCAATCGCCCGGCTATTCCAAACAATCCCTTCCGTTATCAGCCTGTAGAGTACTCGGGGGAATCTACAAGAGAACGTATCGAACGTTTAAGAAAAGAGTTTGCAAAGAATGGGGCAAATGCCACAATACTTGTAACGCTCGATGAAGTTTGTTGGGCCTTTAACATCCGTGGAAACGATGTTGAATGTAACCCTGTTGGCGTTGCTTACGGTGTAATAACATCGAACGAAGCTGTACTCTTTACCTTTGAAGAAAAAGTTCCTAATAATGTTCGCCAGGAGCTTGAAGATAACGGTGTTACTATTCAAAGCTACAACGAGGTAGTTCGATTTATTGAAAAACTCACCCCACAAGATCGTCTCTTTGTTGATAGAAACAAAATTAATGGTAAGTTGTACGATGCTATTCCCAAGAATACACCTATTATTGAGGGAACATCCATTGTTACCATGCAAAAGAGCTATAAAAACGATACCGAACGAGCATGTGTTCGTAAAGCCATGCATGTTGATGGCGTTGCGTTAACTCGCTTTTTTAAGTGGTTAGAAGAAGCTCTTGCAAAAGGGAAAACATACACCGAATACGAAATTGAGGGTATACTTAGTAGCTTCCGAGCTAAAAGCCCCGATTACATTGGTGATAGTTTTAGTACCATAGCCGGCTATAACGGGCATGGGGCTATTGTACATTATCATGCAACCCCCGAAGGTTCGTACACCATTAAAAACGATGGCGTATTGCTTTTAGATAGTGGTGCTCAGTATAAATATGGAACTACTGATATAACACGTACCATTTCTTTAGGCGAAAAAAATCCTAACCCCGAACTTATAGAGGACTATACCTTAGTACTAAAGGGGCATATAACTTTGGCTATGGCCAAATTTCCTGAAGGTACACGTGGTAACCAACTCGATATTCTAGCTCGTAAAGCGTTATGGGATAGAGGGTGGTCCTTTGGGCATGGAACTGGCCATGGCGTTGGCGTTGCACTAAACGTTCACGAGGGACCACAGAACTTTCGAACAGATAATAACCCTACTCCAATGGCTGTAAACACCTTTACCAGTAATGAACCAGGTATTTACCGTGCAAACAAGTGGGGTATTCGAATCGAAAACCTTGTGTTCACAATCGAAAAAGAAACAACCGAATTTGGTAAATTCTTAGGTTTCGAAACGGTAACACTATGTTACATGGATAACCGCCTAGTAAAGAAGGAACTCCTTACTGAAGCCGAAATTGAGTGGTATAATAACTATCAGGAAACTGTTTATCGCGAACTTTCGCCGTCTTTAAACGAAGAAGAAGCTCAATGGCTACGGAATAAAACAAAGGCTATTTAATTTAAGTAGTTAAACTATAGCTTGGATTGTGCTGTTATAAGAGCATTATAAGCCAAGCTATAGTTCGTTGTTTTCATTACTAGGATATTCAATAAAAAGTATACTTGTGGGAAAAGTAATATCAGTACGAGGTTTTACCCCTAAGATGGGAAAAGAAACTTTCATCGCCGAAGGCGCCTGCGTAGTGGGCAATGTTGAAATGGGCGATAATTGTAGTATTTGGTTCAATGCTGTAGTGCGTGGCGACGTAAACGGCATTAGGTTGGGTAACAATGTAAATGTTCAGGATTGTGCTGTTCTTCATACACTTTATGAGGCTTCAACCATCGAAATTGCCGATTATGTTTCAATAGGTCATGGAGCTATTGTACATGGGGCATCAATTGATAAATATGCCCTAATAGGTATGGGTGCAGTTATTATGGATTATGCCAAAATTGGTGAAGGTGCTATTATTGCTGCTGGAGCTGTTATACCCAAAGGAACAGTTGTTGAACCCTATACATTGTGGGCTGGTATACCTGCAAAGAAGATAAAGAACCTAAAACCCGAGGATGTAGCTAAGAGTAGCCTAAAAACTGCCAAAAACTATCCTATTTATGCGTCGTGGTTCCTACACGAAGGCGACGACAATATACAGTTGCCACAACCTGAAAACTATTAATACAGTACCAAAAACGAAACATAGTAAAAGCCTATATATAACTATTTATCCGTTCAAAAGGAAAATGAAATTTTTTGTTGACACAGCTAACCTAGCTCAAATTGAAGAAGCCAACGAACTTGGCGTTCTTGATGGGGTAACAACGAACCCCTCGTTAATGGCTCGCGAAGGAATATCGGGCGATGAAGCCTGTCGCGAACACTATAAAAAGATTTGCGAAATAGTCGATGGTCCTATAAGTGCCGAGGTAATGAGTACCGACTTAGAGGGCATGATTAAAGAAGGGCGCGAACTAGCTGCTTTACACGAAAACATCGTTGTGAAAATACCAGCTACTGAAAATGGGATTAAAGCGGTTCGTGCACTAAGCCAGGAAGATATTCCTACTAATTGCACACTCATATTTAACGTGGGGCAGGCCGTGCTTGCTGCAAAGGCAGGTGCAACTTATGTTTCGCCTTTCGTTGGTCGAATCGATGATATTAGTGGTGACGGAATACAGTTGGTTGAAGATATTGTTGAAGTTTTTGAACAATATGGTTTTGCCACCGAAGTTATTGCTGCAAGTATTCGCCATACACACCACATTATTGAATGTATGGAAGTGGGTGCCGATATTGCTACTTGCCCACTTTCGGCTATTAAAGGGTTATTGAAACACCCCCTTACCGATAGCGGTTTAGCAGCTTTTATTGCCGACCAAAAACGAGTGGCCGAAAGTAATCTATAATCCATTATTGTTATTATGGCAATAATACGAATTACGCCTAGGAAAGGAAGCCTTTTCCTAGGCGTTTGCTTACTACTAACTATATTCGCCTTTTCTTTACCCAGTTATTCGCAACAAAACATTCGTGTAGGCGCACAACGAACAGAGCTATATCTTCCCCTACTTAAAGGTAAAAATGTGGCCATTGTAGGAAATCAAACTTCGCAGGTACAGCGGAATGTATTATTGCCCGAATACCTTATCTCGAAGGGAATAAAGGTAGTAAGGCTTTTTTCGCCCGAACACGGGTTCCGAGGAACTTATGATGCGGGCAAAAGTGTTACTTCATCGGTTGATACTGTAACAAAGTTGCCTATCACTTCGCTGTATGGGAATAAAAAAAGACCTTCGCGGAAGGATCTTGATGGCATAGATATTCTTCTATTCGACTTGCAAGACGTGGGAACACGCTTTTATACTTATATCAGTACAATGCATTATGTTATGGAAGCTTGTAACGAATGTTCAATTCCTGTTGTCATACTCGATCGTCCAAACCCTAACGACTATGTTGATGGGCCATTACTCGAAGCCGATTGTAAGTCGTTTATTGGTATGCACCCTATTCCACTTTTGCATGGGTTAACCATAGGTGAACTGGCACTAATGATAAATGGAGAAGGATGGCTTCAGAAAAAAGATAAGATAAACGAAGTAACTGTTATTCCTATTGAGGGGTGGAAACATGGTCAACCGTATTCAATTACTACGCCACCTAGTCCTAATTTACGTACCAATTGGGCAATACACCTCTACCCTTCGCTTTGTTTATTTGAAGCTACTATTATGAGTGTTGGGCGAGGAACTGATAACCCTTTTACTTGTATTGGTTATCCCGATAAACGCTTCGGTAAATATACGTTTGTTCCTAAACCTCAGTTGGGGGCTTTGCAACCTAAGTATAGAGATAAAACCTGCTATGGAGAAAGGTTTGATTCCAATAGTATGAAAGGCTTTAACCTTGCTGTTTTTATTCGCTATTATAAACAGGCAGAAAAACTTGGTTATAATTTAGTCGAACGAAAACGAACCTTTGAATTACTGGTGGGCAACAAACGCTTACTTCAACAGATTGTACAGGGTAAAAGCGAACAGGAAATACGAGCTTCGTGGAAGACTGATTTAAACAACTACCGTAAACTTCGGCAAAAGTACCTTCTATACCCCTCGGTAGATAGCTGAGAATATTTCCTTTTTCATAAGTATCCAAAACTCCTATATAGTTCACAATGCTTGGCTTTACCGCTTGCTATTTTAAGCTAAATCGCTAGCCGTTTTAACTTCGAACGATTAGCGATTTAACTATTAAAGGATAATTGGTTTAGCCCAGCAAGCTGACGCATTAGCAAACAAGCTGAACTATTACAGAAAAGGGCTTTGTGTCGCCTGAATTTGAGGAATAGGAAACGGAATACAACTCCTATAGATTGTGCACAAATGTAACATACAACTAACAACAACGTTTGCTACTCGGGCTGTTTATTAATCATCGAAAGAAATTCTTCCTCATTAATAAGTGGAATTCCCAAGGATTCTGCTTTTTCCTTTTTCGATGGTCCCATTGCAGCTCCTGCTAGCACAAAAGTGGTTTTTCGCGAAATTGAAGACCCTTTTTTACCACCATGCTGTTCAATTATTTGTTCATATGCTTCGCGAGAGTGCTGGGTAAATGTACCCGAAATAACAATAGTTTTCCCTTTTAACACTCCCTCCTTGGGTATTGTTATGAAATTACTCTCGAGGGTTACACCAGCATTCTTAAGAGAATGAATAAGCTCGAGATTGTTTTCATCATTAAAAAAGGTACGAATAGCTTTTGCCGTTACCTCACCAATACCATCAATCCTGCACAAATCAGGCATAGTCGCTTCTGACAATTTTGTTATGGAGGGGAAAGCCGAAGCCAATAATTTTGCACTCCCTTCGCCCACAAAAGGTATTCCAATACCAAAAGTATAGTGGCATAAGGGCGGTTTTTCGAACCCTCGATACTCGATAACAAATTCTTAACTGATCGTTCCTTAAAGCCATCAAGTTGTAATAGCTCGTTTTCCGTTAATTTGTAAAGGTCGCCAATGCTTTTTACAAAACCATGTTTATAAAGTGCTTCAATCGTTTCGCGCCCAATATTAATATCTGCAGCTTTTCTGCCTGAGTAATGGTAAATCGATTCCTTTGCCTGTGTTGGGCAAAAAAGATGATTAGGACAATAGTACGCCACCTCCCCTTCCTGGCGAAGTAGTTCACTTCCACAGTCGGGGCAGTGGGTAGCAAAGTTTACTATTGGAGCATCGTTATAACGTTTAGTAGTTTCAATACCTACAACTTTTGGTATTATTTCACCTCCCTTTTCTATAAGTAACGTGTCACCTTCACGTAAGTCGAGCGAGTTCATAAAATCAGCATTATGCAGAGTGGCACGCTTAACCATGCTACCTGAAATAAGTATGGGGTTAAAGTTTGCAACTGGTGTAATAACACCTGTTCGACCAACTTGAAAAGTAACCCTTTGTAGTACGCTTTCGGCTCGTTCGGTTTCGAATTTATAAGCAATGGCCCAGCGTGGAGCTTTCGCAGTTGTACCAAGCTCTTGCTGGTAAGCAATGTTATCAATCTTCAATACAACGCCATCGGTTGCAAATGGTAAGGTACGCCTCTGTGTATCCCACGCTGTTATAAAAGCCTTAACCTCGTCTAACGAATGGCATAATGTTGCAACATTCGAAACTTTAAAGCCCCATTCCCGTAGCAAGTTTAATCGTTCGTAGTGGCTTTTAATATTGTCGAAGCCATTACTTATGGCGTAATAAGCAAATGAATCGAGCTTACGGCGACGTACTTCCGAGCTGTTAAGAAGCTTCAGTGTTCCCGAAGTTGCATTGCGTGGGTTTGCAAATAGGGGGTCTCCACTATCCTCGCGCTCGTTATTAAGCCTATCAAACTGCTTAAATGGCATAAGGATTTCGCCACGTACAATAAGTTCATCTGGGAAAGGCGTAGAGGACGAATGAAGCTTTAGGGGAATTGAGCTTATAGTTCGAATATTATGTGTAACATCATCACCTATTTGCCCATCACCACGAGTAAGAGCTTGTTTAAGTTCGCCATTTTTATAAATAAGCGAAATCGATACACCATCAAACTTAAGTTCGGCAACTACATTAAGTTGTTTTACTCCTAGGTTACGAATTGCTCGTTCGTAAAATTCATCTACTTCAGCAAAAGTATATGTATTCGCCAACGAAAGCATAGGCGTGGTATGAGGGTAGCTTGTAAAACCTGAAATTAACCCAATACCTACGCGTTGGGTTGGGCTGTTAACATCGTAATATTGGGGGTTATCTTTTTCGAGTTGCTCTAGTTCTTTCAGTAAAACGTCGAATTCTTTATCGCTTATAGTAGGTGAGTCGGCAACATAATAATTATAATTATGTTGTTCAATAGTATTACGCAATGAAGAGATTCGTTCTTGGATAGAGTTTGGCAAACTGTTAGCCGAATCTATGTTTTGTTTTTCGACAAATACAGTATCGTTATTTTCAGTGTTTTTGTTACCATCAATGGCAAATAGCGACTTTTGATTATTGTAATCCATAGAAGTATTGCGATTTTGTTAGCACAAAGATATTTAAATCCTTATATCCATCATCGGTTTTATACCAGTTCGGTAATGTAGCCTTTAACTGAAAACCCAACTGTTCAAAGCAGTTTTGGGCAGCAATATTATCGGGGAATATTTCGGCATAAACCTGCCGTAGCGATAGTGCTTTAAAAGAGTAACTCAATAGCATTGTAAGCACTCTTTTCCCATATCCTAATCGATGAAAGTTGGGGAAGAGAACAATTCCGATTGCTGCACGGCGATTAATAAAATCGAAGTTATATATCTGAGCAACACCGATAGTTTTGGTAATAGCGTTTGTATGCTCATATTTG
>JASBZJ010000075.1 GCA_029983495.1 Porphyromonas sp. | reverse complement strand
ACCGAAGCCGAATCCCGAAAGTAACACAGCGATTCGCCTTTATGCAACAGTCTCCATTTTATAGTTTTACTATACAACGAGTTTATAACAACAAAAAGAAAACCAGTCGAAGAACAATGTCCTCGACCGGTGAGTAAATCGTTTCGCCTAGTATAATAGGCTACACTTTGTTGTTAATTCTAGAAGTTAATTACTTAGCTTCTTCTTTTGTTCCTGTTGCAATAACAACACGGTTCATCTTGTTCACTTCGTATGGTTGAACATCGCTACCCTTGAAGTCGGTAACAATCTTATCAGCACTTACACCCTTTTCAATAAGAGCATCACGAACTGTGTTAACACGACGTTCCGAGAGACCCATGTTGTATTCAGCTGTACCTGTTTGAGCATCGGCATAACCTGTGATGTAAATGGTTTCTCCACTTTCTTTCACGTAGTCAGCAATCATGTTAACTGTAGGCATTTGGTTAGCATCGATTTTTGCGCTGTTAATGCGGAAGAATACACTGCTGTAATATGTTTTTTGAGTAACAACAGGTTCTGCAGGTTTAACTTCGGGGCATTCTGGGCAAGAAACAGGACGCTTGCTGAGTTCAGCATTTTCAGCACGTAGAGAGTTGATTTGAGAATTGAGATCGTTTACGAGACCCCAGTCCATAGGAACAACTTCAGTAAATGCAGGGTTGTTGAGATTGAATGCAAAACCAGCTGTTACGAGAGCCATAAGGTCGGCACCTTGGTGAGCCCCATTGTTGCCACGCATATTAATTTTCGATGCGATAACTTGACCTTCGATATTGAAATCGAGTACACGGTGTAGGTGTAAACGAATTTGAACACCAGCATTAGCTGCTAAACCAAAAGAACCACAGAAGTCCTCGAAGTTTTTAGGAGCTTGATCTCGCATAAAGTCGTAACCTTCGATAGCGGGCGAGAACTTATCGCCTTCAGTAACTTGAAGGAGGTAGTTTGCACCAATACCAACGAATGGCGAGAAGTGGAATACGCGGTCAGCTTTGTAGGGAGCAAAGTAGTTAACCAAATCGAAGAGGAATTGGTAGTTACCACCAACAAAGAAGTTACCAAATTTATTTAGGTCGGTTTTAGTAACTTGATCCTTAAATTCAAAGCCAAATGCCCTCCAACCGTAAAGTTGAAGACGTGTAGCGAAGTAAGGGTTGTGCCATGCACCAATACCGAGCATAGGCATACCCCACGAAACACGATCCATAAAATCGGCTTTATTGTTGGCTTCACCCAAAGGTAGTATTACACCACCACCTTGAATATCTATAAACCAACGGCTACCATCACGGTTATAGATGGTTTTGTGGCCAGAGAGATTTTGCGATGTAGCAACTTCTTGCTGCGCTTGTGCACTAAAAGTAAGTGCGAAAGCTCCAAGAAGACCTAGCATTAATACTTTTGCTTTCATATCTATTACTTCTTTTTTCAAGGTTTAAGCGTGTTACTTATTTTGAACGTACCACTACAACGCGGTTCCAAGCCTTGTTTGCACCGTATTGGTCGGTTGAACCTTCCCATTCAACGGTAACCATATCGCTCGAAACACCATATTCGTTAACGAGAGCATCAGCAACAGCCTTTGCACGACGTTCAGAGAGAGCTTGGTTATAATCAGCCTTACCAGTAGTATCAGCATGACCAATTACCACAACAGGGGTGTTAGTTTCTTTTACGAAATCGGCAATTTCGGTAAGCTTGTATTCTTGGTTCTTAGCAATAACTGCCTTGTCGAAACCAAAGAGAATAGCGCGAGGTGTTAATACGTTAACAACTTCAACTTCTTTTGGAGCTTCAACTTCGGGGCATTCAGGGCAAGAAACAGGACGTTTGCTGAGTTCTGCATTTTCAGCACGAAGCTTGTTGATTTCGTCGTTCAAACCGTTGATCATGTCGTAATCCATAGGAGTTACAACTTCCCAATCGGTAGCACCAAGATTGAAACGAAGACCAGCAGTAGCCATGCCCATTAAACCAAAGAAAATGTTGTTGGGGTCTTCGCTACCTTTAAAGAATGGGTCGAATTCCTTGTCGAATTTCACGTCACGGCAAAGGAAGTTAATGTTGTGGTAAATTGCTTGACCTTCGAGAACGAGATCAACACGTTTACCGAGGCTGAACGCAAGTTGGAGACCTCCATTAACTGTTGCTGAGTGACGATAAGGCTTTTCAAATTTGTAGAATTCGTGTGATTTGAATTGATAGCCAAGACCTACAAAAGGAATAACGTGGAATACACGAGTTGCACTATAGGGTGCAAAGTAGTTCACTAGGTCGAACATAAAGTCGAAGTGACCACCAATTGTAGTAATGTCGATGGGCTTTTGGTCAAATCCAAAAGCCGGTGTAAGACCGCTCATCAATTGCAAACGAGTAGCGAAGTATGGATTATGCCATTTACCAATCGAAAGAGCTGGCATAAGATTCTTTGGCATACTTTCAGAGATACGTTTGCCAAATTCTACTTTGTTGTTTTGTTCTAGGAACTGGGCAGTTGTGCCGACTTGGGCTTCAATAAACCAATGACCAGCACTAGGGGCAAAAGCCGTTTTGTAGGCGGGCATTTGGTTTTCGGGTGCCGTAGTTTCCTGAGCACTAGCAGATGTTAGTGCCATTGCTCCCACCATAAGGGAGAGCAGTAAGTACTTTACCTTCATGATTTTACTATTCATATCGTTAGCGTTACTAGTTACTTTTTATCGTATTCTTTCTACACAATCACTGGTGCAAAGATAAGCGATTGTTGCGACTTATGTGCATTATAAGCCGTTTTTTTTGCTTTTCGTTCAATACTTTTTTTTCTATAGTGGTTTTTCTTCTTCTTGATCTTCTTTAAACCTGCTTTTACGTGTAGGTTAACTAGGGTATTATTTGTTTATAATAAGTTGGTAACCTTTACTTTAAAGGTGTTCTTCGATGTACTTGTTTATTCTCTGAATAGGAGCGTCCTTTAGAATAACCCTTCCAAATTCGTCAAGGAGGTATATCGTTGGGCTGGCCTTAAGGTCGTAAAGTGGGGCATTTAGAATAGTACCATCGTTATTAACTCCGGCAGTTGCAAAGGGAGGAATTTCGGATAGTGCATTGCGGAATGCATCATTGTCGCCATCGGCCGAAATGTAAAGGAGGTTTAGTTTTCCACTAGTAACATAGTTGTTTATATGGGTTTCCTCAATAATATACTCAGTAGCACTTTTACAAACATCGCAACCCGGGGTGAAGAAGAACAGTAGTGTGGGTTTCCCACGGAAATCAGCTAAGTGCTTAACTTCACCTTCGGGTATGTTAAATGCAAAGTTTTGGGCATAGCTACCAGGGCGGTTACGGTTAACCAATTTGAACAACATTTTCGAGCGTTCCATTGTGGCGAGGTCGCTCTTGGGGGAAGTGGTGTAAAACTCAAGTACAGGCAGATAATAATCCTCGTTCGCTAGTGGGGATCCTTCCTCATAGAGGTAATGGTTATACATATGTTCAAAGAACAAAAATAACTTACCATTGGCTTTTTGAGCAGGAGTAGTTATTGTTGATTTTACTTCGTCTATGGGAAGCGACATTGCTATACCCAAAAAATCAACAAAAGCTTGTTCAAGGGCAGCCGAATCGCTTAGGTACCTATCGCCATGTTCAAAGTCGAACGAATCCCAATAGTGCTCGAGGTAATAGCGTGCGCGTGCTTGAGGAGTTTCGAGCATTGCTGGTACTTCGGGTTTCGCAAAAAGAGTTTTTAAGCTGTCTGCCTCTACGCGGGTTTTTCGCTCGGTTGAATTTCCCTTTGTAGAACATGCCACAAGGCTTAAAAGCATTAGTAATACTATAGCGCACGAAGCACCCCAAGCTTTCCGAAGAAAGCTGTTATGGGGTGTAAATTCGGAGCTTATAGGTTGTTTCCCGAGCGTTTTCATAGTCTGTTTTTTTATGGTTTACTGGAACGAATTACTCCTTGTTACTGAAGTACTTCATAAACTGAACACGTGAGAATAGGTTTAGATCCTCATCGCTTGGTTTCAGTTTCCCACGGAATTCATCAACCGAACGGTATTGTTTGCGACTCATCCATTCGTCAATTCCGTCAAGTATTTCGCCAATAACTTTTGCTCCATGTAGATAAAGGGTAGAGCAAATTTGAACAGAGCTAGCACCTGCAAGGAGAGCTTTAACAGCATCGGTAGCCGTGTGTATACCCGTTGAGGCCGAAACTTCAATTTGAGGTACTTTAGTTGCTACTATGCCTGTAAAGCGTAAGGTGTCGGCAATATCGTTGGGTGTAGTTAAAACGTTGCCACTTACAATGGTTTCGTTTTCAATATCGATATCCATACGGTAGGAGCGATTGAAAAGGGTTACACCTTTTGCTCCGGCATAGTGCATTTTATCAACTAATGCAACTAAGGTCGAAAAATCGCGAGGGAGCTTAATCGAAACTGGTATGTTAACTGCTTGAGCCACATCCTTAGCGATAGAAATATATTCGCGAACCAGGGTTGTGGGATCGGTATTAATGCTAGCTTCGAGGCGCATAATGTTTACTTCAAGGGCATCGGCACCAGCATTAGCTAGTTGTTTAGCAAAATCAACCCAATTACCAGCCTTATAACAGTTAATACTTGCTATTATGGGTATGTTTACAGCTTGTTTTGCAGCTTTAATAAGTTCGAGATGTTCGTTTAACTCGTTGCTTTTTATGTACTGCGTTAAATAATCGAAGGCTTCGGTGTGCTCCTGTTCATGGCTAAGCATGTTGGAGTGTTCTTCCATCTGCTCTTCAAAAAGAGACTTAATTACCACGGCAGCAGCACCAGCTTCGGCAAGTTTTTTTATGCTAGCTACACTATGTGTATGGCTACAACTAGCCACAACAATAGGGTTTTTTAGTTTAAGCCCTGCGTATGAGCAAGTAAGGTCGTTTTTCATTTATGCTATCAGAATCCTTATAAATTATCGGTTAGAAGGGGGGTGGTATTATATGTGGTTATATTGTCGTTCCCCCATAATTTTTGATCCAATTCTTACAAGTGTTGAGCCTTGTTCAACGGCTAATTCCCAATCGCCACTCATGCCCATCGAAAGGGTGTCGAAATAATCTTTTTCGTTTAGAGGCAAGGTTTTGCGGATGCGGTCGAAAAGTTTCTTAAGGTTGTGGAATTCGTTTTTTATTTGTTGGGTATTATGGGTGTTTGTAGCCATCCCCATAAGCCCACGAATCCGTCGGTAGGGGGCATCGTTTTGCCTTAAACGAATATCGTTTACTACGGCTTCAATTTCATCAGGTGCAAATCCGCTTTTAGTTTCTTCTTCGGCAATGTGTACTTGTAGTAAAAGGTCAACCTGCCTAGGCACAGCACGTGCTCGTTTAATAATCTCTTCATATAAACGAATCGAATCGACGCTATGAATCATACTCACAAAGGGGATGATTTGTTTTACTTTATTCCTTTGCAAGCTTCCCACAAAATGCCAATTTATGTCTTTTGGAAGAGCTTCATATTTCGGAATAAGTTCCTGTGCGAGGTTTTCGCCAAAGTTCCGAACTCCTTGGTTGTAAACTTCGAGTATTTCATCGATGGGATGAAATTTCGAAATTACTACCAAAGTTACCTCTTGAGGTAGGGTAGCTTCAACGGCTTTAAGATTATCAACTATAAGCGACACGGAAAAGAACTCTATTCTTGTTGTGTGGTTAGTTCGGGTGCAAGTACATCCATAATATTGGTTTCTATTACGCTAGCTATTTGGAAGTCGGTTAGCCCTTCTTCCATTTCCTTTTTTAAGCGTAATACTGCTGAAGGTAACGAATCGGCTTTTACTATCATTGTTGCAGGCATCTTTTTTTCAACTCCTTTCTTCTCATCGAGCGAAATAAAATTTACTTTACAACGATAATATTTGTCATCGAGTTCGTTATCGGAAAGGAATAGTTCGGCTATTTTTTCCTTTTTTACCGAGCTAACAATAAGTTCGCCTTGCGAGGTAAACGGAGCCAGCTCCTCTATAAGGCGAGTTTCGGCTTCAGTTACCGAGTATGCGTCAATAAGGTAACTTTCGGTGGTTTTTTTCATGGCACCACCTTCTGTAAGTTTTTCGTATCGTACCTTACATTCGTACCAGTTGTTCATAGCAATATTGTTCTATTTAATTGAAGTACAAAGGTACATTAAAGTAAGCGGTTAGAAAAATTCTTCCTCCTCAAGTCGGGTAAACATTACCTCCTCGAGAACAATTTGCATACGCTTTGCCACATGCTTAAAATTGAAGTAGTTTGTAGCTCCAGCAAGCGCAACACCCCAAATAGGGGTTCGCTTTGCAACAAGCCCAGCAAAAATTGGTTTTGCAAGCTGAGCTAGTGCTTGCGAAATAAGTTTTAGGTTGTCGTTGCGATTTGTGCTAAGTTCCTTAATGGTATAGAGGTCACTAACGCGAGGAAGTGTATCGTGCGCTGAGGCAATAAGTGGATCCTGGCAGGAATAAATACCTAGTCCGTAGCCAATAATAAGAGTAAGCCTTGCGAGGGTTTCTTCGGTTGCTGATTCGTTGAAGAAAAAGTCGTCCCACCCATAGAGGTATGCTAGTTTCTGTGCAACTAGCGAAAGCTCTACCCAATATTGGGTTAAGTCTGTAGGGGTACTAAGTGCGAGGGCTGAACGTCCAACTAGGGCAAGTCCACCTGAAATTAGCGATGAACAGCGTGCATGTTCTTCAATAACCTGATTAGCTACGAGGTTAATTACCTCCTGTGAAACCATTTCTTCGGGGCGGAGGTATTCGATGTTTTGAACATCTTCGGGTAATAGATAAGGCGTTAAAGTTTTTGAGAGCCAATCTGTTCGGTTAATTCGGCACGCTCTGTTTTTGAAGAGAATTCGGGTAACTGCGTCCGAAATAGATTCTAATTTACTCATAGTGTAGTCTTTGTTTTTTCAATAAGTTTTTTTTGTTGGGAGTAGCGTATCTATCTCTCTATGGTAAAGGTACAAAATAAGTTTAGATTGAAGATAAAAAATTCGGTATTAAAATAAAATAAGAAAGAGGGCGCACAAAATGGTATCTGTACACCCCCCCCCCTTGCGGTTTTTTATAAATCTGTTGGTACAGGCTTATTTTATTTCTTCAAAATCGGCATCGCTAATGTTTTCGTCGCCACTATTGCCCGTATTATTATGAGGTTGCTCTTGGTTCGGAGCTTGTTGCTGGCTCGCATTACTTTGTTTGTACATCTCCTCGCCAACCTTCTGGAACGCTTGGTTAAGGCGTTCGCTTTCGCGGTCGATAGCTGCGATGTCTTGATTCTTAAGGGCTTCCTTAAGTGCTTTAAGAGCGTCTTCAACCGGAGCTTTTTGCTCAGCTGAAATTTTATCGCCAATTTCCTTAAGTTGCTTTTCGGTTTGGAATACCAAAGCTTCACCGTGGTTCAGTTTTTCAACTCTTTCAGCCTCCTTTTTATCGGCCTCGGCATTGGCTTCGGCTTCGGCCTTCATACGCTTAACTTCTTCGTCGCTAAGCCCACTACTTGCTGTAATTGTAATATGTTGTTCTTTACCAGTAGCTTTATCTACAGCTGAAACGTTCAGTATGCCGTTGGCATCAATGTCAAATGTTACTTCAATTTGAGGAACACCACGAGGAGCAGGGGTAATGCCATCAAGGCGGAACCGACCAATACTCTTGTTATCTTTTGCCATCGAGCGTTCGCCTTGTAGTACGTGTATATCTACTTCAGGTTGGTTATCGGCAGCCGTACTAAATACTTGGCTCTTTTTGGATGGAATAGTAGTATTTGCTTCGATAAGTTTTGTCATAACTCCACCAAGAGTTTCGATTCCTAGCGAAAGTGGGGTTACATCAAGCAACAATACGTCCTTAACATCGCCACTAAGTACGCCACCTTGTATAGCGGCACCAACGGCAACTACTTCATCGGGATTAACGTTTTTCGAGGGTTCCTTACCGAAAATTTCTTTCACTTTTGCTTGCACGGCAGGGATACGTGTCGAGCCACCTACCAGTATTACTTCGTCAATTTCATTTGCGCTAAATCCCGAGTCGTTCAACGCTTGAATACAAGGTTTTTGGCAACGGTCGATAAGTTCGCTTGCGAGTTGTTCGAATTTTGCACGAGTAAGGTTAACAACGAGGTGTTTTGGAACGTTATTAATCGAGGTAATATAAGGCAAGTTAATGTCGGTAGAGGTTGTACTCGAAAGCTCAATTTTTGCTTTTTCGGCAGCCTCTTTAATACGTTGTAGTGCCATAGGATCCTGGCGTAGATCCACACCTTCCTGTTCTTTAAACCCATCAGCTAGCCAATTTATAATTACTTGGTCGAAGTCGTCTCCCCCAAGGTGGGTATCACCGTTTGTTGATTTTACTTCGAATACACCATCGCCAAGTTCTAGAATTGAAATATCGAACGTACCACCACCAAGGTCGAATACGGCAACTTTCATATCCTTGCCTTCCTTATCGAGTCCGTAAGCAAGCGATGCTGCTGTTGGTTCGTTAACAATTCGGCGAACTTTAAAGCCTGCAATTTCACCGGCTTCTTTTGTTGCTTGGCGTTGAGCATCGCTAAAGTATGCTGGCACGGTAATTACTGCTTCGTCAACTTTTTGCCCGAGGTAATCTTCGGCAGTTTTCTTCATTTTCTGAAGCACCATAGCCGATATTTCCTGTGGGGTATAGAGTCGACCATCAATGTCAACACGAGGGGTATTATTATCCCCCTTTACAACCTTAAACGGCACACGGTCTATGTCGTTTTTACTGTGGTCGTACGTTTCACCCATTAACCTCTTAATTGAAAAGATGGTTTTAGTAGGGTTGGTTATAGCTTGTCGTTTTGCTGGGTCGCCCACTTTGCGTTCACCACCTTCAACAAAGGCAACAACCGATGGCGTGGTACGTTTCCCTTCGCTGTTAGGAATAACGATTGGTTCATTTCCTTCGAGTACCGAAACGCACGAGTTTGTAGTTCCTAGGTCAATTCCGATTATCTTTCCCATATCTTTATCTATTACTTTTATTATCCTAGTTTTAGTAATGTTGTTCTTCAAAAAAATCTTCTGCTTTCAACGTTGTTGTAAGCCGTTCGCTATAGTCGTTGCAACTATTGTGCCAAAACTTTTTTTGTACATTTTTGTCACTTCGTCCGATTTGGGTTTCTATTATTCTGAAAGATGTATTGAATGAGAGATGTGCTTTGCGGATGGAATTGTAGGGCGGACCTCAAGGGTTCGCTCGCAGGTGCCACAAATTTGTTTGTTAATGCGTGATTCATGGAATTGTAGGGGCGGACCTGCG
>JASBZJ010000074.1 GCA_029983495.1 Porphyromonas sp. | reverse complement strand
AACTGAATAGAGCATCTGACTACGGATCAGAAGGTTATAGGTTTGAATCCTATGCAGGTCACTCTTCATTTCATTAAAGGTTTTTCTGCTTCTGTGTAGAAAGACCTTTTTTTGATCCAAATACTACTAGTATTAATGTGGTGTTGTAGGTGCTTTTTAGCACAGTTCGTATACAACGAACTCTTAAATCTCTTCCTGCAATTACTGTTAGGGGGTGTTTATTTAAAGAAAATGCCTACATTTGCCTACAGTTAAGTTATTAAAGAAAGAAATAGAACTAAGTAAGAACAAGAACAATTAACTATGAAAAAACTAATCATTGCTCTATTGCCAATCCTTGCACTAGCTTTTGCTAGTTGCCAACAAACACCAGATGCTACAGCCAAGGCATACCAAGATGCAATTAAAGCTGGTAACTTCGAAAAAGCAAAGGAATATGTTACCGAAGGAACAAAGCAGTATGTTGACGTAATGGCAACATTCGATGGATTTGTAGCTGAAACAAATTACAAAGCTACCGTTGTTGGTAAGTCGGTTATTGAGGGCGACAATGCAAAAGTTACAGTTAAAAACGCCAATGATGCTAATTCGAAGGAAGAAACCCTAACCCTAACTAAAGTAAATGGCAAGTGGTTTGTAAATCTCGAAGCATTTAACCCTGCTGAACAGTTACCAGCTCCTCAAGCAACAGAAGAAACTATTCAGGACAACATGGAGCAAGCTGCTGACCAAGTTCAGGCTACTGGCGAAAAAGCTGCTGATGACGTAAAAGAAGCTGCTCAAAAAGCTGCTCAGAACATCGAGCAAGGCGCACAAAAGGTTCAAGACGAACTTAAAAAGTAATAATGTAGTATACAACTAAAATAACAGTTCGCTTACCCCGAACTTAGTTGAGTAATCTAGCCCCTTGGTATTCAATACTGAGGGGCTTTTCTTAGCATTGTCTGCTGAAATGCTCTGTTGTGCTGAAGCTCACTTTGTTGTTATTCCGTTACTTCGTACCGTTTCTTTCCCTTGGGAACTATTGGATAGAGTAGGGGTTACAATAGAAAAATAAGTAACTTCGCAACAGTATGACAGATAATAAAAACGCAAATAGTAGTAGCTCTTTTCGGCCGAAGGATAAAGGAGCAATTGAAGTTATAAACGACCGCGTAAATAACCTTAAGAACATAAGCCTATCAATTCCTCGCAACAAGCTTACTGTTGTTACGGGAGTGAGTGGTAGCGGAAAGAGCTCTTTAGCTTTCGATACACTTTATGCCGAAGGGCAACGGCGTTATGTTGATAGTCTTTCGAGTTACGCCCGTCAGTTTCTCGATCGAATGCCCAAACCCGATTGCGATGCAATACTTTACATTCCACCAGCTGTTGCAATTCGCCAGCGTGTTATTAGCCGAAACCCTCGTAGTACAGTCGGAAGTAGCACCGAAATATACGACTATCTAAAAATTCTTTTTGCTCGCTTTGGGCAAACTATTTCGCCTACTACAGGCAAGGTCGTTAAAAAACATACCATTGCTGATGTAGTTAATTATGCTAACAGCTTAACTGATGGTACAACGATATATTTGCTTAGCCCTATTCATAATGTGGAGGGGCGAACGCTACCCGAGTATCTTCAGTTGTTTCAGAGTGCAGGCTATAGCCGTGTTTTTCGAAATTGTGAAGTTTTTCGTATCGATGACCTTTTAGAGGGGAAAGAAAAGCTTATAACTACTCCGAAAACGAAATCGAATCCTAAGCAGGACCCTTATATGCTCCTCATTGATAGGATTAGAGTGCATGTAAACAATGCGGAGTTTCTTACCCGAGTTTCGGATTCAGCAGAAAATGCCTTTTATGAAGGTCAGGGCGAAGCATTTCTTTATATTCCCGATACAAATATCCAAGCTACAACAGCCTCTTCTTTAGTGCCTTTTAGCATACGGTTCGAAGAGAATGGTGTTACTTACGAGGAGCCATCACCTGAACTATTCGACTTTAACAGCCCTACTGGAGCTTGCCCTGTTTGCGAGGGATTTGGTCAGACTATTGGAATTTCAGAAGAGTTGGTTATTCCCTTCCCAAGCTTATCGCTATATGACGACGCTGTAGCTTGCTGGATTGGTCCAAAATCAAGCGAATGGAAGAGCGATTTTATAGCAAAGTCGACCGAATATAAATTTCCAATACACACTCCCTACGAAAAACTTACACCCGAACAACGTAATTTGCTTTGGAATGGTAATGGAACATCATCGAATAAGATGGGAAAAGGATACGATAAAAACCGGCTTTACGGCATAAATGATTACTTCAATTTGCTAAGGCAGGAGTATTATAAAATACAGAACCGTGTTCGTATTGCTCACTTTAGTGGGAAAACGGTTTGCCCATCGTGCCAAGGAAATAGGCTTAAGCGAGATGCTCTTTTAGTGCATTATCACGGAATGAATATTGCCGAATTAACGGCAATGCCCATACATAAACTACTAAGCTTTTTCAAAAACCTTAAGCTATCAGCGGAAGAAGCAAAAGCTAGTAGCCGACTTGTAACTGAAATATCGAATCGGCTCGAGGTGCTTTGTAATGTTGGTTTGCCTTACTTAACACTTAATCGCAACTCAAATACACTTAGTGGTGGGGAAAGCCAGCGTATAAATCTTTCAGCTCGTTTAGGAAGCAAAATGTATGGTACGTTATATGTTCTCGATGAACCTAGCATTGGTTTGCATGAACGCGATAGCGAAAAACTCCTCGAAGTGATGCAACAGTTGCGTAACGATGGCAATACGGTAGTTGTTGTTGAACACGATGAGGCTACGATGCGAAATGCTGATTACCTTATCGATATTGGACCCGATGCTGGTCGTTTGGGAGGCGAAGTTGTTTTTGAAGGATCCCCCAGTACTATTACAATGCAAACCCCTGGTTATACGGCAGCATTTCTAACAGGAAAGAGCAAAATACCTGTACCCCATAACCGCAGAAAGGGAAAAACAGCTATCGAAGTAGTTGGTGCTATGCAGAATAATCTTAAGGATGTTTCGGTACATATACCACTGAATTGTTTTACGGTAGTAACTGGTGTAAGTGGCAGTGGAAAAAGCACTTTAATCAGGGATATACTTTATAACGATTTTACCCGATTCCTTGCCAGCCCTAATGCTAAGCTTAAGGATCTCCATTTGCGTGGCGACTTACGGCGATTACATGCTGTGGAATATGTCGACCAAAATGCCACAGGTCGAAGTTCACGAAGTAACCCCGTAACATTTATTGGTGCTTACGATGCTATTCGTGATTTGTATAGCCAACAACCCTTAGCCAAACAGATGGGGTATACGGCTCGCCATTTTAGTTTTAACGTTGAAGGTGGACGTTGCGAAACTTGCAAAGGCGAGGGAGTTGTAACGGTTGAAATGCAATTTATGGCCGATTTGCAGTTAACATGCGAGGAGTGTGATGGCAAACGATTTCGCAAGGAAATTTTAGAAGTAACCTATTATGGAGTGAATATATATGAACTCCTCGAAATGACCATTAACCAAGTAGTCAACTTTTTTACACAAAACCCTTCTGAACCTTTTACTCGACAAATTATAAGTGGTTTATCGAGCTTACAAGCTGTTGGTTTAGGATACTTAAAGCTTGGGCAGAATACTTCAACCCTTTCAGGTGGCGAAGTACAGCGCCTTAAGCTTGCTTACTTCTTAGCACAATCTCACCCCGATCCTACTCTTTTTATTTTCGATGAACCAACAACAGGGCTCCATTTTCAGGATATTTCTACTTTATTAAATTGTTTCGATAAGCTTATTGCCGAGGGGCATACCTTAGTAGTAATTGAACATAACCTTGAGGTTATAAAATGTGCCGATCATATAATTGACCTTGGTCCAGAAGGTGGAGATGAAGGAGGCTTTTTACTTGTCGAAGGAACTCCTGAAGAGGTTTCCGACTGCAGTAAATCTATTACGGGTAAATACCTTAAATCGAAGCTTACGAAGGGTAACTAATCACTCGTTGAAAAATAGATTATGGATAAGAAGCAGTTTAAACTTTACTATAATGTAAAGGAGGTTGCGGAACTTGTTGGAGAGGAGGTTTCGACAATTTATTATTGGGAAAAAGCATACGATCTAACTTTGCCCGAAGCCAAAACAAGTGCCAAACGAAGATATCGAAAACAAGATGTGGATAAGATGTTGCTCATTAAGCATCTTGTTCGTGATAAAAAACTTACAAACCATGGAGTTAAGCGAGCATTACAAGTCGGTAATATCGATGTATTAACACGTCGTGCTGAGGCGATGGAACTCCTAAATAGTAGTCTTGATACCATTAGTACAATGATTAGCGAGCTCGATGCTTACCAAAGTGAATTACAACGACTAAAGGTCGCTGAACGAAAGTTAGCAAATAACGAAGCCAAATTATTTGATTTCAACGAATAGCTCCTTTTTAAGAACTTTTCCCTTCTCTATTTTATAAGCTATAGCGAGGTGGTGTGTTATGCCTAGTGTTAATACACCCCTTTTGCCCCCTTTGTTTAGCACCACATCTATGGCGTTATGATAGTCTCTATTTAGTTCTAAGTACTTGTACCAACAGTGGAAGCTATCCGTTTCATGGGAGGATTAAACTTCTTACACTGTAGGGAGCTACTCAAAGGTTTCTTTATCATCAGTATCAATAAGGGCTTTATTTGTACCTTTGTGCAACATAATGGAATAATAATCACGTAATTCACTAAGGGTAGGTACACAAACTTTATACGAACACAATGCCACTACACACAGCACTTTATTACTTAACCTTTGTAGCTTTGTTCCTTACACTTGTGTATAGTCTTTATAACGATAGTTACGGAAAGAAAATACCCTATGCGGGTATAGTAATTTTGCTGATTCTTTTTGGAGGATTACGTTATATGGTCGGGCGTGATTACCCCGTGTACTCAATAGGTTATGCTAACACTTTCAATATTGCACTGAACCATATGGAACCCTTTTGGCAGGGGCTTAGGCATATGATGCAGTTTATTGGGTTGCCTGCTGAAGTATGGTTTATGTTAACCGCTGCCTTTATTGTAATAGTTTCTCTTAGGGGGTATCGAAAGCAGAGTTATTCTTTTGCAATTGCGCTGATTGTTTATGTATTTATATATGCGCTTTACTTCGAAGGGTTCAACACCGTGCGTCAAAATTGCGCTCAGGCAGTTGTGCTTTTTACATTTCCACTATTTCAACGAAAACAATATTGGCAAACCTTAATACTATTACTTATTGCTTTTATGCTCCATCGTACAGCCATAATTATGGTTGTGCTATTGCCTTTATGTTTTATCCGTTACTCGCGTTGGTTGGTATTTGTAACGCTCTTTTTGGGTTGTTTTGTTTTACCATATTTTTTACGCCAAGCATTCGAGGCTCTTATAGCAAGTAACATTATTGATAACTTTTACCTAGATGCTAAAAACCTTAAGGAAACAATGGATCCGTTGAGCCCGGCATTTCTTGTTCGTTTTGGCATTGGATGTTTCTTTATTTATCGGCAGGAGGCTATTTTACGGAACGATAAAAGTTTACTTCCCTACCTTAACGCTTACTACTTTGCCTTGTTCCTAAGTTTAACTTTTATGAGGGTATTCAACGAGGGAACTATGACCCGTTTTGCGGGGTATCCCATCTATTTTACACCCATATTTTTTGCCAATCTTTTTGTTGTAGGCGACAAAATCGATCGTTGGGCTTTGTTTGTAATTCTTCTTTTCGAGGTTTTTATAACAATAACTTCTATTTTTATTTCTGATACTTACTTCGATAGATTTTACCTTTACGATACTATCTTTTTCGATTGGGAGTCGCCTATGACGTACCCTGGCGAAACTAGTTCGATATATGTGGGTGCAACGAATAACTTGCCCACACTTGTTCAGTTTATTCCACAATCCTATCCGTTGGTATGAATCCTGTTCCGCAAGTAGATGTACTCATTCCGGTTTATAATGTTGCGAATTATATCGAACGTTGCCTAACGTCGGTACTCGAACAGAAGTATGCAAACCTCCGTATTGTTATTGTAAACGATGCTTCACCCGATAATAGTATGGAAATTGTACAACACCTTTTATCTTCAAAAAATATAGAAAACCACAGTGTAGAGGTAATTAACCGAAAGGAGAATGGAGGTCTTGGGGCTGTACGTAAAATGGGGATGGCGCTAGCTACGGGCAAGTACGTGTTATTCCTCGATAGTGATGATTATTGGGATAATCCGTTTGTTGTAAGAGAGTGGGTTAATGTTGCAGAACAAGGAACATACGATGTTGTAATTGCCGATTTTTGCCACGAATACATAAAGCCCCAATATAGCCAAGTTGTTTGCAATACGCCTGTAACTGAAGGTAGAGAAATTGCTTATAACATACTTCGTGGTATCACTGAGGGGTACTTGTGGAATAAGTTGTTCCTTCGAACAGAACTTAACAAGGTTTCCCAAATGGCAACGGAAGGTATCGATTTTTGGGAAGATGTAATCGTAACAGTACCTTTTTTTTATCAAGTACAGCGTATTGGTTATTATCCAAAGGTAACGGTTCATTACATGCATTATGGTAAATGCCAGTACACAGGTACTGTAAAGCCATCGTACATAACAATGCAAATGGCTTTATTTGAAAAACTCGATGCTTACTTCGCTGAGGATATCGAAACAGATGCAGAGCTTCGTTTAGCTTACGATCAAGCCAAGTTCCGTAGCTTTTCCATTCTTTCGCTTCTTCCCTATAGGTACTATAAGCAAATCCGCAACATACCTTATAATATACACCCCAGTTCGTTACCCTATGGCACAATAAAGCGTGTTAAGTTGTTGCTCTATAAGTTGGCACAACATCGCTCAACGCAGTTGTTAGGGTACTTACTTGTTGTGGGGTATAATTGGTATAATAGACAAACCTCTTCGAAACGGTTTCGTTAGCGGTTAATATTGTTTGTATTATGAGTTATCCACAAGTTGATGTACTTATCCCAGTTTATAACGTTGCAAAATATATCGAGCGATGCTTAATCTCGGTGTTCGAACAGCAGTACCCAAACTTACATGTTGTTCTTGTAAATGATGCATCTACTGATAATAGCATGTTCATTGCTCAGCAGGCAATTAAGAATAAAAATAGTTTTGGGCATAGCGTTGACTTAATTAACTTACCAAAAAATGAAGGTATTGGAGGGGTGCGGAAGCATTTGCTAAATAATGCAACTGGTAAGTACGTGCTATTTATTGATAGTGATGACTACTGGGATAACCCTCTGGCTGTAAAGGAATGGGTAGAAGTGGCAGAAAAGGGAAATTACAGTGTAGTGGTATCGAACTATTGCCACGAATACCCTTTGCATAATAATAGTTTTGAAGTTGCAGTAAATCGAATTGAAAGCGGAAAACAGCTAAGCTATATGATGCTGTTTGGTAAGGAGGAGGCTTTTTTATGTAATAAGCTTTTTAAGCGTAACGAGTTGTCTGACTTGGCATATTTGTTGACAAGAGGAATAAACATGTGGGAAGACTTAATGCTAGTGGTACCCTTTATGTATGCCACCGAGCGAGTAGGGTATTACCCCAAAGTCGTCTTACACTATGTACATCATGGTGACCAGTATACGGCAAAAGCAAAACCTCAGTATTTAACCTCGTTCGGAATGCTTTTTCAAAAGCTCGAAAAGCACTTTTTGCAAGTTCTTCCATTCGATGTAGACTTGACCCGAGCAATGAACTATGCTAAGTTCAGAGCCTTTTTTATTCTTTCTACACTGCCTTACATTTATTATTCCGAATTACGTAATCTGTCCTTTCGCATTCATAAGGATCTTCTCCCGAGGTCGGTAAAGGAACATATTAAATGGCGACTTTATAGGTTGACCCTGTTACCATATGCATCATGTTTTGCCTATTGCCTTATTCGCATCTTTTTGTCGATAAATAAATTAAACCCTAAAAAACGTCGTTTTTCAGCTTAAAATACTTTACCTATTATATGAAAGACTATCCCCAAGTAGATGTTTTAATACCTGTTTATAATGTGGCTCGGTTTATTGAAAAGTGCCTAATATCGGTACTAGAACAGAATTATCCTAACCTGCACATAGTGCTGGTTAACGATGCTTCACCTGATGATAGTATGGCAATTGCTCGTAGAGTTGCTGAAGAAAAAAATCGATATAAGCACAGTATTGAGCTAATTGATTGCAAGCAAAACAGAGGTATTGGCTCGGTTCGCCAACTATTACTAAGTAAAGCAACGGGCAAATATGTACTGTTTATTGATAGTGACGATTATTGGGATAACCCCCTTGTGGTAAAAGAATGGGTTGATGTGGCAGAAGCTGGAAATTACAGTGTGGTAGTTTCGGATTATTGCCACGAGTACCCAATGCGGGAAGATTCAGTTATTGAAAGGATAAAAAACTTCTCGTCGGGCAAAGAATTTGCTTGCCAAATATTGAGTTCCGTACAAGAAGGCTATTTTTGGAATAAGCTATTTTTGCGTGAGGATTTACAAAAGTATACTCACCTTGATATGAAAGGAATTAATTTTTGGGAGGATATGCTACTTGTTGTTCCCGTTCTTTACTATGCTAACAGTGTTGGTTATTACCCTAAAGTTACCGTCCATTACTTGCATCATAGTTCATCGCAATACACAGCTACAATAAAGCCTAACTATATTGGTATGCTCGGTATTATTTTTGAGCAACTCGATAACCAATTTTACACCGATCTACAGAAAGATAAACAACTTTGGGAATCCTTAAATCATGCTAAGTATCGTGCTTTTTATATTGTGGCTTTACTTCCTTACAAATATTATAAGCAGGTACGACAAATGGAACTACATATTTCCCCAAATTCATACCCATTTGGGCGAGGTAAGCAGCTTAAAAAGTTTACCTACAGGTTATTCAAATCCCCACTTACCATGCCATTAGCAATCTTCCCCATGAAAGTGTATGAACTAATTGGAAAGCTAAAAGTAGAAAAGAGCCCCTATAGGGTTTAATTACTGATACCACTATGGAGCCACTAGTTGATGTACTAATACCCATTTATAATGTTGCGAAATGTATCGAACGTTGCCTTGTATCGGTTCTTGAACAACAATACACTAACTTACATATTGTTATTGTAAACGATGCTTCGCCAGATGATAGCATGGATACTGTTAAACGTGTACTTGCTTCAAAAAATAGGATAAATCACCAAGTTGAGGTGGTTAATAACGAAGTTAATAGAGGGCTTGGTGCTGTACGATGTATAGGTTTGGCACATGCAAAAGGTAAATATGTGCTATTCCTTGATAGTGAT
>JASBZJ010000073.1 GCA_029983495.1 Porphyromonas sp. | reverse complement strand
AATAGGAACAAGAATCATAATGCTTGGTAATTTCAAGGCATGCCATATGGTAACAATAGGAATCGCAATCATGGCTACAACCGCTGGGCGTATACCCATCATTATCGACGAAACAATACGGTTATCTTTTGCTTGTTCAAAAAAGAAGGCGAGTAAGAGAATGATAATAAATGAGGGCAGTGTACACCCCAGCGATGAAATTATAGCTCCCTTAACACCCCTCATTTTATGACCAATAAACATTGATATGTTAACGGCAAAAACCCCAGGTAGAGATTGTGCAACAGCAAAAAGATCAATAAATTCTTCATCGGTAACCCATCGGTACTTTTCAACAATATCGCGTTGAATAAGAGGTAACATTGCATGCCCTCCGCCAAAGGTAAAAGCTCCAATTTTTACGAAGGTCATGAAAAGCTGCCAAAGAGAAACCTTTTCGTTAGGGGCTGATTTAAGTTCTTCTAAAGAGTCGTTCACAGTATTGAGGTCTTCCACTAAAATGTTATTATTAGAAGCGACTACGAGCAGAACGCCCTCCGGAAGCCGAAGTTTGCTTTGGTTTTTGTTGTTTGGGGGTTTTTAGTTTTTTTGGTGCTTTGGGTGCTTTAGGTGCTTTGGGCTGTGTTAGCTTGTTATTACCAGTAGAATATAATTTATTCCTTCTGGCTCGGGCAGTTTTTCCCTCGTAATTATCCGAAAGGTTATCGGGTTTTTGTTGGGCAAGTTCTTCCGAGGCTATGCTTTCGCGTGCGACACGGCTCCAAAGTGATGCTTCGAAACTCTTTAACTGGTTTTCGATGCGTTGTTGTTCGTTGCGAAGTGAATCGGGGGTAGGACAATATTGAGCTAATGTAAGCCCTCGAAGATTTAGTGTTTTGTAAATATCACCTTGGTATAATCCTAGTCGGAAAAAGCCATCAAGGGTAACATTATTCGCATTGTTAAGATCTGATACCATTATGGTTTTTGTTGAAATGAAGGGACGAAGGTCGTCGTATTTAACCCAAAACAAGGGGAAGTGTAAAGTTTCAGCACCAGTGGCATCGTCGTAGTATATGGGGCAAAGTGCAATTACTCGTTTATCAGTAGTACTTCGTATGGGGTCGAAGTAATACTCTTCCTTAATGTAGTACGATTTTACAAGCTCGCTAGGTATATCGGCATCTTCCACTTTATAGTCGGAGGGGGAGTTACCCCCATTATTTGTAGCATAAATGCCAAAGCGGTCGAGAAATTCTCCAAATTTTATTTGTGTTCGTTCATCGAATACCTCAAGCCCATCGGTATATTCATATGCCTTGAGCTCACCTCTATTTATGAGGTTAAACATTATGGTAAACAAGTTCTGTTCGTTTGAGGTTGGTCGTGGGGGGTAGTAAAGCACTCCATTCGAAGCACTATCGAGCGAAATCTGCCTATAGATAACCCGTTTCCAAGGAGCATTTGAGCTATTCTGCTTGAGCCTATCGTTAAAAGCTTGCTGTTTTACGGAAAGCGAACTTTGGGATTTTGTGTCGTCAGCCTCGTTAAGTTTGCGCCTTCGCGAAATGGTTGTTGTAGCATGTACTACACCCTTTTGCGGTACAGTATCGATGTCTAATGCTGGGGGGGCATCGGGGTGTACAGTATTTTCGTTAGGAGTAGTAGCAACAACGGTTTGAGAGATGCTACAAAAGGGAAAAAGTAAAACTAATAGTATTGGATAAATTTTGTGGGTCATACTAAGTTTTTTTTGAGGAGTCAATTACTGTACAATAACTTCAATTGTTGGGATTTTGCGTTCAATTCCATCTGGTCCTTTGGCTACAACATCGGTAATATAAAAACGCTTACCGCGACTGAGGTTTCGGATCGACGAAAGTTGCCGTGGCGAAAAGTTGCTATTGTTCGAAACTTCGGGAATAGCATTGCCCATGGCATCGAAAAATGTTAGGCGGAAGCTAATAACATTAAATTTTATATCGAGAATATCATCATCAATTGCTGCTTTAATCCCCGATGCTGAAAGCAAGTTTCGCTTCGAAATTTGCCCGCCCTTAAAGCGTTTTGTTGCTCCATTAGCATCGGTGTACTCGATGTAAGGAAGCGGATCGGGTAGTGCTCGGGTACGTAAATGGCTATCAGCAATTTTTTGCTTTGTGCCATTTGTAGTAGCAAAAACCGAAATAATTGCCTCTTCGCCAACTTTATTGGGGCGAGCAACCCAGTTATTTCCTTTGCGTATAAGAGTTCCATTGGTTATGGTTGCGCTTATTTGCTCGTTCGCCATACCAGGAACGGCTATGGTTAGGGGGTTGTCAATTCCGGCATAAAGTACATTCATGAGGGTTGGCGAAACCGAAGCCATAGGTTCAGTAACAATGTACTCTGAACTAAATTCGCGAGTAATAGTACTTCCGTCTCCCGCAATCATTTTTACAGAACCCGTAATGGGGAATGTACCGGCATGCAATGCTGTAGCTGTAAAAAATCCTTCCTTATCTTTTGGCAAGGTTGTTCCATTAACAATAATTTCTGGTTGTGCAAGCGAATCGATGCTACTGAGTACTATTTGTGCTCGGTATGAACCGCCTTGCATAACTATTCTACTATCGGGTATAACCTGAGCTACTACCTTATTTACCCGAAGGTCTCCCACATCAATACCCCGAATAAGTTGGCTGAGCACCTCGCCTTCAACGCTACGAACATCGGTTTGTAGTTTTGTAAGTAATGTAACAGTAGCGATAGTAGGCATTGATTCGCTAATACTTTCCTCCCAAAGTTTGTTGTCGGTTTTTTGTGTGGACAAAGCTTTTTCGATAGCTTCGCGCTTTGCAGGGTCGGTAGTATACGACAGCGCAATGGTTCGAAATGCTTCGATTTGTTTTCGCATTTTTTCGCCATAACGGGTTACGGGGTTAAGCATAACAACCGACGGAGCGTTCATATCGTCTTGGTTCTTTATATTAGCAATAGTTGTTAGGGGCTTACCATCGCTTTTTAGAACAATTTGTTGTTTTACAAACTCGATGTGCTTATAAAGGCTATCGGCAACGGATTGTAATTTTTTCCCTTTAGTAAACGCTTCTTCTGCTTTTTCAGGGTGAAGGTTATAGGCATTGTTTAGTTCGTAGGCACTACTTGCATTACGAGTTTCGGCACCTTTGAGCATGGTTTCAAGCCCATCGCCCACCTTTTTGAATCCATCAAGTACTTCGCCCGATACGTTTAACGCTACCATTGCAATAAACACAAGGTACATGAGGTTAATCATTCGTTGCCTATTGGGGTTTCCCGATGTTCCTGCTGCCATAATGGGGATTAGTTTAATATTTGTTAGAAGGTGCGAAGTATTTTAACTACGCGAAAATTTTTCATCGTTATGGTAATCGTTGTTATAACCACTTTGCCTAGTGCGGTAATCGGCTCTATTGTCGTAATCGTGTCTCCCATATGGGGCCGATGATTGTGAGGCAATATTAAGGGTCATTGCATCGAGCAGTCGAGCGTAAATCATATTTAAATCACGTAGTTTCATAACCATTTCTTCATTTTGGCGTTGGAACATGCGGCTATCCTGCATGCTCTCGTGGTATGCTTGCCTAATTTGGTCGAGACGAGTGTTTATTTCATCGATTGACGTTACTTGCGAAGTTATATCGTTAAGTTGCGCTTGGTATAATTCATTAAGTCCCGCCATAGTACTATTTAGTGTGGCTAAGCGTTGACTGTATTCGTTGGTTTGTTCGCCAAGTGTTGATTGTTGCGATGCCAGCGCCGAACAACTTTCGAGCGTTGATGCACTAATTTCACCCAAAGTGGCCAATCGAGCAATGGCAGCATCGAGCTTACGAATACTTTCGCTTAGGCGGTCAACATCATCCTTAGGAAGAATTGCTTCAAGCTCACCGGCTGTTGTTTGTGTTTGTTGAGGTTGGGGGGATAATGCGGTTTCGTTGCATGTGTTACCCTTTTGCATATACCATTGTTCATCGCCATATGTTCCTAACTCTTCGGCACGCTTTCGTGCTTCTTCGGCTTTATGAGCCAAATAGCGACGTTTTTGTTCCATTTCGGTTTTATCGAGTGGGTTAATCGAAAGAAGTTCGGGGTATACTTGCTCCCATTTATACTGTTCTTCAGGTTTTTCGAGACCCGAAATAAAGAAAACCAGAAATTCGGTTATCATACCCACAAAAAGCATAGTATTGCCAAAGGGTAAGTGTGTAAGCTTGAACAGTGCTCCAAGAATAACCACAGCTGCTCCCCAGCTATACGCTACGTTTAACAATCGGCGTCCCTTCCTTGAGGCAAGGAACATTTCGAGTTTGTTTTTATAATTTCGATACTTTAGCATATTGTTTTGCGAACTAACAAGGTGAACTTAGTAATGAAACAGTATTAAAGTTTTTAAGCCTATGTATTATCTTTTGCGCCGTTTTGCTTTTGTTGCTTTGGTATTATGTGTTGCCGTACGGACGCAACGAAACCCTATGTAACTCCGTTTGGCCTCTTGTAACTCTTTGGTGCGTATATTCGATTGGATAAAGCGGGCAATATCCTTCCACGAGCCTCCACGGATTACTTTTGTGCGGAGGGTTTGTGCATCGCTTTCAGTGGCATTATATGAGAGCTGTGGATTAATATCATCAAATTCCTTGTAGGCCGATGCTGAATAGGCTGTTGAGGTCCATTCCGAAACGTTTCCGGCCATGTCGTAAAGCCCAAAGTCGTTAGGAGAATAACTTCCTACCTGTGTGGGAACCAAAAAACCATCACCGGTGTAATCACCTTCATCGGGTTTAAAGTTCCCTAAAAAACAAGCCTCTGTTCCTTCTGTTCCAACATCGTTCCATGGGTACCGTCGGTTGCTATCTCCTACCCGCGCAGCATACTCCCACTCAGCTTCGGTTGGCAATCTAAAATCCTCAATAGTAACACCTTCGGGAGTAACAACATTCTGTTTGAACATGCGGCTACGCCATGCACAAAAAGCTTCGGCTTGCTCCCACGCAACCCCCACTACAGGGAAGTTATCGTAACTAGGGTGATTAAAATAAAGCCGTGTGTATTGTTCGTTTTGGCTATTGGGGAAATCTTTTACCCAACAACTTTCGTCGGGATAAATTGCAACAATATACGTATTGAGGAAATCGTATTCGCTACTCAGTTTTCGTGTTAAAGTTTGGCGAATAACTATACCATTATCGTCTACGTAAGCGGTATCCTTTGCAATAAGTGGCAACGACGCATCTTGTGTGGGGTTATAACCTGTTGGTTTTGGTTGTCGTAAAGCAATTAGTTTATCGGCATAAAGAGCTGCACTATGGTAATCGTATTTTTCGTATTTAAAGAGCATTTGTGCAGGATCCAGGCTTTTTTGCTGAGTTACAGCATTGGTGTGGTAAACGCTATTTATGGCAGCAAGTTCTTCATCGAAGGCATTCTTGGCATTGGGTAAGGGTTTGGACCAATCGAGGTAGGGTGTAATAGGGTCGCCATACCGGTCAGTGGTAATTTTATAGTCGGGGTTACCACCGTATGCGGGGTCGGCTAATCGTTCCCTAACAATCGAATCACGAACGTAGTATACAAATTGACGGTACTGAGCATTAGTTATTTCGTAGCTATCCATCCAAAAGGCATCTACAGAGATGGGTTTTGCATCAGCTGTTTGTCCCCAAAGGGAATCGGCTTTTGTGTGCCCAAGAACAATATGCCCTCGCGGAATAAGTACCATACCCAAAGGGGCAGGCTCGTTCCACGAAGCTAACGGTGCTCCTACTAGTTGCCCATTTCCACTTGAACTTCTACGCGATGCACAGCTTGCCAATGTGGCTACTACTACTGCTAAGGTAAGTATGCTAACCCAATTAAAGCTTTTTCCATTCATTGTTGTTGCAACGTTATTCTTATTACACTGCTTGTTTTAATTCGGTTGGTTCATCTCCGAGTTTTTATAGCAGCCTTATACTTTTCTTTATTAATCCTTTATCCTTCTTTTTTGTTTTCGGCAAGGCGTAACTTACGGTAAGCTCGTGTGTGCCGTAGTTGCCTCTGACTAATACCGATATGGGCATTTCGAAAGCGTAGCAAAGCGAAACCTTTCCCCAAATGGCTTTTACGCCAAAACCAGCTGCACTATTGGGTCTGTACATAATTCGGGCAAAATACTTGCTTGCTATGCCCATGGTAATCCCCAAGTCGATGCGCCAAGCCTTAAGGTCGGTAACGGCAATAACCGAAGGGTGCCATGATAATAACGATTCAGTTCGCCCAAAATTGTATACAGCCATAGCATTATAAGTTCTATCGAATAATAAAAAGTGGTTCGTATCGTACTGCACTTTGGGTGTAAATAGGTGCTTTACAGCCATTCCCATAAAAAACTTGGAGTGGGTATAATACAGCCCTGCACCCATATCGAACCCCCTTCCGCTTACCGTTGTATTAGGTATCGCGGGGTCGTTGGGTGTTAGCCCCTCATCATCGGGAATAAAAGCTTTACTTCCATCGAAAGAACTATTGATAAAGCCGAGTTCGATGCCTGCCGAAATTGTACCTCCTAAAAGATTATACTTAAAGGCATACTGAGCCAGAGCTTCAACATTTGTAAAAAGCCCTTTTTGTTGACCTATTAAGGTAACACCTATCCCATGGTTTAATTCAGCAAACGAAAACGGACTGTGTGCCACAAGAAGAATATTTTTCGGTGCCCCTTCCACACCAATCCACTGTTGCCTATACAAGGCAGTAATATTTATAGCGTTAGTATCACCTATAGTAGCACTATTGTAGAGGCTTTTCGTTTCGAGCCAATTACCGGTTATAGGGTCGTTCTGCCCCTTTAGGGTGTACCCTATTCCGATATAGAATACTATACCTATAGTGGTAAGTAGCCGTATTATGCCATAGCTGTGCATAGCCTCTTTCATAAAGGAATAACGCATAACCTTTGCAAAATAGTATACTTACAACTACAAAATACCGTTTGACGGTAAGTGCAGTTGAGCCAAGGCAATATTAAATAGGTAATACCTTGTTGGTGCTGTAAAGAGTGCTTTATTGGGGATACGAACAGCCTAAGCGTAAATTTACCTTGTATGGATGGTATAAATAGCTTATACAACGCATGCAGAAAAGAGGTATTACCCATGGTGCCACTATTCGTCCTCGAAGAGCGAATCGAGTGGGCAGTGCTTAAAGCCACACTGCCCTGAGCATCTTTTTCCTGTATCAAACTGTTTTTGTTCAACGTTTATTGAGGAGTTTCGTAGCCCTTTAACTACGTATATTACTTTTAGCATAAATGAACTTTGAGTGAGAGTTGTTTTGAATTTTATGTTCGTGTAACCGAGGTTATAGCAGGGTTCTTTCGGAGGGCATCGCATATTTTTTGCACACTTACAGCATCTCGCACCTTTAGTTGTATTGTTCCTCCGAAAATTCCATCGTGCGAGTGAAGGTCAACATCTGTTATTGGAATTATAAAGTCCTCGGTAATATTTTGGATCAGAGCATTTAATATCCCTGTTGAATCCATTCCTTGGATTTCGATTGTTGCGAGGAAAGTCGATTGCGAGTGGTCGCTCCAAATTGTTTCGACAATGCTATCGCCAAAGCTACTTTTAAGTCGCATAGCTTCGGGGCAACTACGTTTATGAACTATAACCTCGCCATTATCATTTACAAAGCCTATGGTGTCATCTCCATAAATAGGTCTACAACACTCGGCAATTGTATAGTTCGTTTTAAAGTTGTGTTCTTTAAGCAAGTAAGGAACTTTGCGATTAATGCCATCGTTTTTTTCGTTGTTTGGCTTTGGCTTGTTTTCCGAACTGTGCTGGTGTGCTGATGTGTTTTTATTTTTACTTCCCCTAAAAAGTCGCCAAAAAAAGTTGTTTCCATCCTCGTCGTGGATAAGTTTTTTAAAACTGTTGGGCAAGTTTATAGTTCCTTCACCCACAGCGTAAAAAAAGTCATCTCGCTTGAGGAAGTTAAAATACTTAGCCACGCGATCCAGTTCATTGGGTGTAACAGCAATTCCATCACGTTCGAATAGTTTTACAACCATTTCTTCGCCCATTGTAATTTGTTCCCTTCGTTTTTTTCGTAGATAGGAATCTACTTTCGAGCGAGCTTTAGCCGAAGTTACAAATTTTCGCCACTCGGGGGTAGGGAATTGCTTAGCTGAAGTTATTATCGAAATTTGGTCGCCATTTTGAAGGGGAACACTAAAAGGAACAAGTTTATGGTTTACTTTAGCTCCTATACAGTGCATCCCCACTTCTTCGTGTATGGCGTAGGCAAAATCGAGCGCAGTTGCTCCTTGAGGCAAAACAATCGTATCACCACGAGGGGTAAAAACTTTTATTTCATCGCTAAATAAGTTTAGCTTAATAGTATCTAAAAAGTCGAGCGAATCGGGGGTAGGGTTTTCCAACACTTCGCGAATAGTGGCAATCCATTTCTCCAGCTCCGAGTCCTCTTCCACGTTTTCACTTTTATATTTCCAATGGGCAGCAAAACCACGTTCGGCTATGTCGTCCATTTTTTCACTTCTAATTTGCACTTCCACCCAACTCCCATCAGGGCCCATTACGGTAACGTGTAGGGCACGGTACCCATTACTTTTGGGACTACTTACCCAATCGCGTATACGATCGGTTTTTACAAGGTATATATCTGTAATAATCGAATATATTTGCCAACATCTGTTTTTGTCGCTCACTTCAGGGGTGCTTTCAAAAACAATACGTATAGCAAAAAGGTCGTACACTTCCTCGAATGGAATCTTTTTTGCCTGCATTTTGCGCCATATGGAATAGCTCGATTTTACCCGGGCTTTCATTTCGTAGCGCAAACCAATTTGTTTAAAGGCTTTATTTAATGGCTCTGCAAAGCGGTCGAAAATAATTTGTCGTTGTTTTTCGCTACTTTCTATTTTGCTAATAATGTGTTGATACTCTTCCGGGTGTTCTATTTTAAAACAAAGTTCCTCCAATTCTGTTTTTATAGCAAACAACCCTAAACGATGGGCAATAGGGGCATAAATGAAAAGGGTTTCGCCGGCAATTTTTAATTGTTTGTTCCGTGGCATGCTCCCTAATGTTCGCATGTTATGGAGGCGGTCGGCTATCTTAATAAGAATAACACGTATATCATCGTTCATTGTAAGAATAAGCTTTCGGAAGTTTTCTGCCTGAGCTGATTCTACTTTGTCATGAAGTACTTCTCCCGAAATTTTAGTAAGCCCCTCAACAATGCTTGCTATTTTATCGCCAAACAGTGCGCGCAAGTCCTCTACCGTATACTCGGTATCCTCAACAACATCATGCAATAAGGCACAACATATCGAGGTCGAGCCTA
>JASBZJ010000072.1 GCA_029983495.1 Porphyromonas sp. | reverse complement strand
TCGGTTAGGCTTAATTGGTTGGCTCGTTTTTGGGTAAACACTTCAGCGTCGGGGGTCGTATAGATAACTTCATCGTATTTTCGTTGAGCTTGTAGTGTTTCAATGGCTTTTGCGAAAGGTTCGATGCGCATAACCATTCCAGCTTCCCCACCATAGGGGTAGTCGTCTACTCTTCGCCACTTGTCTTCGCTATAATCTCGAAGATTGTGTAATACCAGTTCCATGTAACCTGCCGTTTGTGCCCTACCAAGTATCGAACTTGTTAGTACGGCTTCGAGCTGTTCGGGGAAGAGGGTGATAATATCAATTCGCACAGTACGTTACTTTGCTTGTTTTATTTCCCTTTATGTGTGGGAGCATTGCAACGCAAAGGTAATTATTCTCTTGTAAACATTTTACGAACAAACCTAATATTACGTAGAACGGAAAGCCTATTAAACCCGAATTTTATAGCAGAGAACCAATCCAATTGCGCCTTCATAAGCTGATGCTTAAATAATTAGGTATATCTATTATTCTACTCTACTGCCCAGTAAAATAGTGGCTGGCATATGAGCTTTAGCGGTGATTTTTAGTACTCGTACAAAAATGTTGTTCTACATGCACTAGCAAAGTAGGGAATGCGCAATGTATTTATGCTATAAATAGTGTGTTTGAAATGGGGTGATGCAATGATGCGAGCAACAAACCTTATCTTTGTACCGGCAATATAGTTAACTAACCAAATTGATATATCAAAACCGTATGTTTAACCGACTTATAAAACTCATTTTTGTAATTGTTTGCTTCGGAAGTCTTTCTCTCCATGCTCAAAAGCGTGATAGTGTTGTTTTTGTATCCACAAACGACATTCATGCAGCACTCGACCAGTTTCCCCGTTTTGCTTACATGGTTGATAGCCTTCGCAACCTTTACCCCGATCTGTTTTTAGTGGGTGGGGGCGATTACAATAGTGGAAACCCCTTTAACGATTACTACAAGCCTGCGGGCTACCCTATGATAGCTTTAATGAATGCCGTTGGTTTTGACGTATCGGCTGTTGGAAACCACGAGTTTGATGTTTGGCAAACGGGCTTTGGGTTAAACACACAAGTTGCTAGTTTTCCGTTTATTGCTGCCAATGTTCACCCCGATGAAAAGTTTGGTATTGTGCTACATCCTTATGTAATACGCAAACTGCCTAATGGTAAAAAGGTTGCCTTTGTGGGATTTTTACAAATCGAAGCCGATGGGTTACCTTCTACACATCACGATAAAGTGAAGGATATTCGATTCGAACGAGCAAACAATATTCTCCCAAAATATAAATTTCTTCGAGATTCGGCCGATTTGGTTGTATTAGTAAACCACTTAGGAGCACAGGAGGATAGAGATTTGGCTCGCGAGAACCCTTGGGTGGATTTAATTATCGGAGGGCACTCGCATACCTTTATTGATGGTGCTGATAAAAATTGTGTTGTACCTATGACGCAGTCGGGTAATAAACTACAACAAGCCGCTCTTACTATAATCGTTTTTGAAGATGGAAAAAAAGTTTCTACAACAATAAAGAGTTTTACTATAGACCGCAGAGGTAAAGAAAAGGAACCCATTAAACGTATGCTTAACTGGTTTGAGCGCGACCCTTATTACCAAACTGTTGTGGCAACGGCAACGGCTCATTTTAAGAATAGCGAACAACTGGGCTACCTAATGACCGATGCTTATCGTGCAGAAACGGGGAGCGATATTGCTTTTCAAAATCCAGGAGGAGTGCGAATGAAAAACTTCCTTCGCGGTCCAATTCGCATTGTTGATGTTTTTATTCTCGACCCATTTGGGAATGAAATGATGACGATAAACCTTACTGGCAAGGAGATTCGAGACTTTGTTTTGGCTGCATGGAGTAAAGATTATAATGGCCCCATATATAGTTCGGGGGTAAACATTACTTATTTTACCGATGGAAAGAAAAACCTTCAACGGGTTGAACTTCGTGATGAAAAAGGTAATCTACTTATCGATAATAAAAGCTATAAAGTAGCTTATAGTAACTATATTTATTCGGCATACAAATACCCTCATAAAGCCGATGCCGTGTCGCTAAAGAAAACAACAGCACAAGTTACTATCGACTACTTAAAAAAGCTAGGTAATGTTAAGGACTATTCCAAAGAGGCAAGTCGCTTTTCGATTGTTAAGTTATAGGTTAGCCGTGCCTACATTGGTTTACTTTGCTTTAATAGCCCAACTGGCTCACGCATGTAGCATGACACAGTGAGGAGGTGTTGATTAATATAAAATGAAACAAGAGAATAAAGGAGAAGAATATTTACTTTCAGCTGAGCGAACACACGATATAAGTATGGGGCACCGTGTGGTGGGGCATTGTGGAAAATGCAAACACCTGCATGGGCATAACTACCGGTTCCACTTTGTTTGTGTAGCCAACGAGCTTGATGAATTGGGGCGTGTTATTGATTTTGGGGTAATTAAGGAGAACCTATGTATGTGGATAGAAAACAATTGGGATCACCGGCTTATGCTATGGGAAAAGGATCCATTGTTGCCCACAATGATGCAAATTGTACCCGATGATATTATTACAGTTCCGTTTAACCCTACTGCGGAACAACTCGCAAAATATATGGTGGATAAGGTTGCGCCTGAACAGCTACTCGGAACTGGGGTTTACTTGCAAAGTTGCACTGTAGAAGAAACGGCTAAATGCCGAGCAACTTACACCATATCGTACTAATGTTTTAGCATCGAATTATACTTGTGGAGTCGCTCCCTATAAACGAAATTTTTTATTCCCTTCAGGGTGAAGGTGCGCAAACTGGTAAGGCTATGATTTTTATTCGCCTTGCTGGTTGTAATTTACATTGTTCATATTGCGATACTGATTTTTCGGTGAGCGAAATATTATCTTTACAGCAATTGTTGGCTCGAATTGAACAATTCCCTTCAACCGAAATATTGTGGACGGGGGGTGAACCGTTACTTCGTTTAAATGGTGACATTGTTCAGTTTTTTAAGAAAGCTGGTTACCGGCAAAGTATCGAAACGAATGGAACAATACCTACGATTGAGGGGTTGGATTATATTACTTGTAGCCCAAAGCCCGAGGCTTTTAGTAAACTACACATAAACTTTCCCAATGGAGTTGATGAATGGCGCTTCCCTTTTGGAGAGGGAATTCCGTTGCCTCCCGAAATAAGCAATCTTCCCCCAGCTACGAATTACTACGTTAGTCCTATTTTCGACCTCCACAAAGCAATATCGCAGCAACAATCAGCGTTATTGAAGTGTATAGCTTTTGTATTAGAGCATCCAAAATGGCAAATGAGCGTGCAAACACACAAGTTAGTAGGGTTTCGGTAACCGATAATTATGCTCGTGTTAAGCTGATAACAGCAGTTATAATACTGTTGATATCTGCTATAGCTTCGGGTTGCGGAACTGTTCGATTAAAGGATGCTGAAATTGCGGACCAAGCCGAGCGTTATGCCGAAGCTGCAAATATGTATCAAACGCTGTACCGCAAAACAACACGCAATGAATTGGAACGAAAAGCATATTTTGCCTTTAAAGCCGCTGAAAATTATTACCACCAAGCGAATTACGCCCGAGCCTTAGGCCTTTATACCGTTGCATTAAACTACAAAATTCCCGATTCGCTTGTTCTGCTACGTTTAGCCGAATGTTACCGAGTTGCAGGGAAGAATAAAGAAGCGCAAGCTTATTATAATCGTTATTTGGCGGTTGATTCCTTGAGTGTTTCGTCGCAAATAGGATTACAAAGCTTATCAGAGCTTGACGAAATTAGCGAGAATCGTTATAAATTCAACGTTACTAAAGCAAGTAAAATAAGCTCGTCGAATAGCGATTTTTCAGGCTGTTTTTCGCCCGATGGGGCAATGTTTTATTTTACTTCGGCTCGAAATAGAAACCCCGAGCTGGGCAATAACCCCGCAACGGGCGAAAAAAATAACCAATTGTACTATATTCGTAAGGACGCTCAGGGTAAATGGAGTAGACCCGATAGTGTTCCTGGAGGAATTAATACTGGAGGGGATGTGGGTACACCTGCTATCACCCCCGATGGTTCCACTCTATATTATTCCTTTGTTGAGGATAACGATGAGGCTAATAGAACTGTAAAGATTTATAGAAGCTCGAAAAGTGGAGATGGTGGTTGGAGTCAGGGGCAAATTGTTCCCCTATGGAGCGATACTCTTCGTATGGCTGCCCATCCTGCAATATCGGCAAATGGTAAAATGCTTTACTTCGTATCCGATGGTGGTTTTGGTGGAAAGGATATATATAGTATTCCTATTGATCGTATTGGTTCTTCGGTGGTACCAACTAATTTGGGTGCATTAATAAATACTGCGGGTGATGAAGTTTTTCCTACCGCCGTTGGCGACAGTATGCTTTACTTTGCAAGCAATGGGCGAGTAGGCTTGGGGGAATTCGATATTTATGTTGCCCGTATTGATACTTTAGGTTCGTGGCGTGTATCGCATTTGGGAACTCCAATTAATTCATCGAGCGACGATATAAGCATTTGCTTTACACCAACACCACAAAAAGGGTTGTCGCACGAAGGGTATTTTTCCTCAGCTCGTAGCGATAGGCGTGGTTATCCGCACTTTTATTCCTTTTCGCGCGAGGCTATTTTAACCTTGTTGGAAGGTTTTGTTATGGATCGTGAAGAGAACCCTATAGAAGGTGCTGTTGTTCGTATTGTTAGCCAATGGAACCCCGAACAAGAAATTACGGTAACTACACGGGTTGATGGGTACTACACCGCTGAACTCATGGGGCAAACAGCATATGTTTTGCACGCCTCACATCCCCAATTTTTGAATCAATATACTTCTTTCCGCACTGATAGCGCTAGCGAGAGTACAATATATGGAATTGATTTTGTTCTTTCGTCGCGCATAAAACCCGAAGTATTTCAAGATATTTACTACGATTTCGATAAATCAGAACTGCGTCCTGAAAGTAAACGCGACCTTGATGCCATGGCAAGGATTCTAAAAGAAAACCCTGATGTACTGGTTGAAATTAGCAGTCATGCCGATCGCAAAGGGAGCGACTCGTACAATATAACCCTATCGGATGCACGCGCTCAGTCGGTTGTTGATTATCTTTTGAAATCGGGAATTGATAAAAACCGATTGAAAGCTAAAGGATATGGAAAAACAAAGCCACGAACGGTTAGCGAGGCGTTAAAGAAAAAATATTTGTTCCTTACCAATGCTACAACTCTTAGTGAAGAGTTTTTGAAAACGCTTACAAACGAAAATGAAGTTGCCATTTGCGACCAACTAAACCGACGTACAGAATTTACCGTTATTCAATAGTATACTAACAATGATTACCTATAAGCAAACCATACTTCCTGGAGTTATCGAACTTGTTCCCGAAGTAATAAACGATTCGCGAGGAAGCTTTACAGAAGTTTTACACTTCGACGAATTTTTTGCTCAAACCAATTGCCAACCTTTTGTACAGGAAAACGAATCAACTTCGGTTGGTGGTGTACTCCGTGGGCTCCATTTGCAGAAAGATATTGCCTCGCAAGCTAAGCTTGTGCGTTGTACGCAAGGAAAAGTTATTGATGTTGCCGTTGACCTTCGTGAAGAATCGGATTCCTTTGGTAAATGGGTGGCCGTATTATTAGATAGTGAATTAAAAAACCAGCTTTATATCCCTCATCAGTTTGCTCATGGTTTTTTAGTTATTTCGCCATTTGCCTCCTTTACGTATAAGGTTGACAATCCATATAACCCCGATGAAGAGTTCTGCATTTCCCCTTTCGATGCGCAAATATCTATTCCTTGGCAACAATTGGTCGAACAATATACAGGTAAACCCATTGAAACATTATTCCCGAATGGTTTTATTCTTTCTGAAAAGGATCTAAATGGTCATACATTGAACGACTATGTAACCATAATCTAACAGCTTATACCCCTTTTTATTCTGTGCAAATATATACTATAGCTGGTTTTAATGCCGATGCTACTGCCTTGCCTCGTACAACCATATTATACAGTAAAGGCGATGAGCAAATACGAACTAATTACCCTTTCTACCCCGCTGATAGTAATGAACAGTATGTTGTTTTTCCATCGGTTGCCATACGTATAGCAAAATTGGGAAAAGAAGTTGCAGAACGCTTTTCGTATCGTTATATCGATAGCATAGGCATAGGGTTTGATATTGTAGCTTTGAACAAGCTAACCCTATTACACGAGCATGGCTTGCCATGGGATTTAGCTACTGCATTTCATGATGCTGTAGCTACTACTTTTCCTTGTGAACTTTTTAATGGAGAGCTAGCACCTAATTATTCGATTTCTTTTTATGAAGATATACCTAATGCAAGTAGTAATGGCTATAGCATAAAGGGAACTATTGTTAGTAAGGCGTTAAGTATGCTTAGCTATCATCGTAAAATACGTCAAGGCGATATTCTTTTACTTCACCCATTGCTTCCGCATACACCCAAGCCTTGTGGTAGTATGTTTGTTGAGTGTGAAAAGAATTACCAAGTAACTCTTAGTATAGCTGGCGAACAAAGATTTAGTGCGCAGTTACGGGTAAAATAATATTGCATCAACCAAGTTTATTAATAAGCAAAGAGAGGCTCATCCTGAAGGTAAAGGTGAGCCTCTTTTAGTTTTACACAATCGTGTTTACGCCATAACCCGTTAGAATCCTATTTTATATGAATTTTACGAACCATTCCATTGGAATAAATTACGAGGTTTACCCCTTGTTTTAGCGAACTAAGTTTCTGCCCTTGTACGTTATATATTGCCAAAATGGGTTGTGTAAGCGGTTCGATTATTTCTACAGAATTATTGGTAATACCATGGCCACTTAGGGGTATTGATAGGGTGGTTGCACCACTTGTAAGTATTATTGTCGCTTGTTTTTTACCAGTACTCACTGGGGTGAAAGTTACTTCGAACGATGTTTCTTCCTCATTCTTGGGGAGTGTAGTTTTCGATATGGTAAAGCTATTTTTGTCCTCTCCCGTTATACTAAGGTTAATATCATCCTCGAGGTTAGTTGAGCTTACTGAGCATATAATAGGAGTTGATGAATTTCCCACAATCGTTTCTGGGAAGTTCAGTTTGGTGTAATCTGCTATTATTGCTGGTAGCGTTGAAGCCACTGTGGCAAGTATTGGAATGGTAATGCTCTTGTTTTCAATCGATACTATAATTTCAGCTCGCAGTTCACCTATTTTTTTGGGAGTTAATTGTACGTATAGAATAAGGGTATTATTTTGCTGTTCGCCATTTACTGAAAAGAAATCTTTATCTCGCCCTTGAATGGTGTACTTAGCAAGTTCGTTCGAGTTTTCGATTGTTACAGTTCCCGCTGCATCTAAAGGTTTATTGCTAATATTTACTTCTCCAAAGTTTATGGTTTCAGGTAAGGCCGTAAGTTTTATGTCGGCTTTTTTAGCCTTTCCACTAAGTTCAATTACTACTGTTACTTGTTCGTATTGCAAAACTAGCTTTGCATGTTTTTCTCCTTCTGAGGTCGGCTTAAATGTTACCCCTATATAGGCTAAATCCGATTCGTTTGAAATGCTTTGCTTTGATGGAATGAATTGGGTTTTATCGTTGCCTATAATCGAAACTTTAATATTTCCGCCTATATTTTTTAGGGTTAGGTTGCAACCTTTTTCGGCAGATTGGTTCCCCACGACGGTTTCATCGAAGGTAATAGTAGTTTTGTTACTTACAATACTAGGCTCGCCAGTTTTTACATTTGCTGTAATTGGTATAGTTATTTGTTTACCATCGAGTAAAACCTTTACTTTAGCAGAAAGTGTGCCACCTCGTGTTGCAACTAATCCTACGGTTAAGGTAAATATTTTTGCTTTTGGGGTAGTAATTATCGTGAATAAATCTTTATCGGGGCCATCTAACAGTAACTGTGGTACAAGCGATGAATTCTTTATGCCAATTTGGCAATTTGCTGTGGTGTACTCATTTAATTGAACAACTCCAAAGTTAAGTTCGTTAGGTGTGACTGTAATTTCAGTTTCGCCACCTATAGCTTCACCTTCGAGTGGCACACTACATTCTGCACCATCACTTGTGGTTATTCTTAATATTGCAATGCGTTTGCCAATTTTGCTTGGGCAAAAGCGAACTTTTAGGCTACCGTTATCGCCATGTATGTTAATTGAATCATCAATTTTAAAATCGGTTGCATTGCTTCCTATTATAGTAGCATCAACTTTTCCTGTAATGTTCTGAAACATTAGCTTAACTTCCGATGGTGCGGATAAAGAATTTACTTTTGTATCGGGAAAGGAAATTTTTGCAGGAGTAGCTATTATAGTATTCTGAGGCTTGTACCCTGAGGCTATGATAGGAATTATTTTTCGGACGTTACCATCCATTATCACTAGCGATGCATTCTTTTTTCCCTCAGTGGTGGGGGTGAAGCTCACTTCGAGTTTGTTTTCATGGTTCGCTACAAGTGGGTTTTTTACTAGGAATTCCGAACTATTTTTCCCAACTATTTTGCACTGCACTGAACCTCTACTTTGTAAACTTGTAACGTTTAGATATAAGGTTTTTGTTTTGTTCAGGTTAACACGTCCATATTCCAATGTAGCGTAATCCGTTTTAAGGATAGGTTCGTTTGTTGTAGCACATGTTGCTACAAGCCTTACCCGTTTAATTTCCTGCTCATTATAGTCCTCATCATATTTATATAGCACAATAAAAGCAATTTTTTTACCAACAGAGTGGGGGTGAAAGGATATTTTTGCGGTGGCTTCGCCAATTCCATCGCTAACTTCTGAAAAATAAGGCATTGAATTTGGGTAAAAATCGTTGCCTTCAGAGTTTATAAACTTAATCGTATAATCCCAGTTAAAAGGTTTTACGGTAATCGTAATGCTTTGGGGCGATGAAAACTCATTTAACCATCCACTGCCAAGGTCAACTTCCTCGGAGCTAGGGGTAATAACTATTGAGGTGCTCGACCGTTGTTGGGCCATTAAGTGGCTATAAAACAAAGTGCAACTTAGTGCAACTAGGGGCATGATATATTTGCGTATTCGAAGTTTTTTCATTGGTGTAGCTAATGATGTTTGTTATGTGAATAGAAGAGTTGTAGAATACTACGAGCCTAAGCTATTACCCTTACTGAGCAACGACGTCGGTAATGCGATAATTAAACGAGGTCATAGCTTTTTCGTTAAGCATATCTTGTTTAATAAGGCATTCATAAAACTCCTTATTTTCAGGGTTACCGTATGGTTTTAGAAAGTAATGGTGAATAACTTGGTCGTGATCCTCGCGGGGGTCGTATTTGTAACCTTCTTTTTCGAGTAATTCTATAATATACTTGTACAGTTTTCCATCACTATCCCATACACGATCAGAATAGGGAGTATAGAGAGAAACGATAGTTAACACATTAGCTGTAGAATTACTTTTTATGAGGTA